>JAGLWW010000069.1 GCA_023133195.1 Candidatus Aenigmatarchaeota archaeon | reverse complement strand
TGCTTTGTGATTTTTCTACGATGAAAAGGGTGTTGTGTGGGAGTTTAAGGTGAAAAATACAGCAAAATAATTTGGGAAGGTGTCATGAGCATTAATTTTAAAACTTTAGCAAATCCTTTTAAAGGCAAAGATATATAAAAAAATCATGCTCATCTTTTATGATAAGGAAAAAATAAAAATTTTAGGAGGTGAAAAATATGCCAAGAGGAGATAGAACAGGACCAGATGGAGAAGGACCTGAAACAGGAAGAAAACTAGGTTACTGCACAGGAAATAATACACCGGGTTATACGAGCAACTCGCCTGGAATGGGAATGGGCAGAGGACCAGGAAATGGAGAAGGACCGGGAAGAAATAACAGAAGAAGATATAGGGATTAGAACAATACAAAGAGGTGAAATTCAATGAAAATAGCTATAAGTTCAAAAGGCAAAGACCTTGACAGCGAGGTAGACTCAAGGTTTGGTAGGTGTCCCTATTTTTTAATTGTGGATACAGAGTCAATGAGTTTTGAAGCAATATCAAACGAAAGTGCGATGGCTTCTGGCGGTGCTGGAATACAGGCTGCCCAAACTATAGCGAAAGCTGAAGTTGAAACTGTATTAACGGGAAACATAGGGCCAAACGCTTTTCAAACGTTAAAAGCGGCAGGAATAAAGGTTATCACCGGGGCAAGTGGAACAGTCGGGGATGCAGTTGAAAAATATAAAAATGCGGAATTGGAAGAGACGAAAGCCCCGACTGTAGGCAGTCGTTTCGGAACAAAAGAAAATAAAGAAACCACAGGTGAAAAATCACATAAAATTTGCATACCTACGATGGAAGGTGGATTAAATAGCATGATTGGAGACCACTTCGGTCGTGTACCCACATATACAATAGTAGACCTTGATACAAACGAGATAAAGATCATTCCTAATACAAGTCACCACATGGGCGGTCAAGGTTACCCACCCGAAATCATGAAAAGAGAAGGAGTAGACATCATGATTTGTAAGGACATAGGAATGCGTGCAATAGGAATGTTTGAAGAACTTGGCATAGAAGTGTATATAGGTGCAACCGGGACTGTGAAAGATGCAATAGATGCGTTCAAAAAAGGATTATTACAAAAGGCCAGTCGGAACGATGCCTGCAGAGAGCACACCTTTAGAGGTCAAGACTAAACGTAAACCAAGTGATAAAATGATTATTTCAATTGCAAGTGGCAAAGGAGGAACCGGAAAGACGCTTGTTGCAACAAATCTTGCCTTGAGTCTGGGCGACGTTCAATTAATAGACTGTGATGTTGAAGAGCCAAATTCCAATATATTCATCAAGGCAAAGATGGAAGGAAATGAAGAAGTCAGAATGATTGTCCCGGAAATAGACAAAGAAAAATGTAATTTCTGCGGCAAATGTGCCGATTTCTGTGCTTACAACGCCTTGGCTGTTGTTCCAACAAATGTGCTTGTTTTTCCCGAATTGTGTCATTCATGCGGAGGGTGTGAACTTGTCTGTCCAAAAGGTGCAATAAGCTGGAAGGAGAGAATCATAGGAAAAGTTGAACAGGGACGAAAAGAAAATCTAGATTTTTGTCATGGTTTGTTAAAAGTCGGGGAAATAATGACCATTCCGGTAATAAAGGTCTTAAAAAAGAAGGTTGACAAAAACAAAGATGTTATTTTAGATTCTCCTCCCGGTACGTCTTGTCCGGTCATAGAAACAATTAGCGGTTCGGACTATTGTTTACTTGTGACGGAACCAACGCTTTTTGGTCTTCACGATTTAAAGCTTGCAGTGGAAGTTGTAAGACACCTGAAAATTTCTTTTGGGGTGATTATCAACCGCGACGGGATTGGAGATGAAAGAGTTGAATCATACTGCAAGAAGGAAGGAATAGAAGTTCTTATGAAAATTCCACACAGCGAGAAAATTGCAGAACTATATTCCAGAGGTATCCCCTTTATAGAGGAAATGCCTGAATGGAAAGAAAAGTTTGTCAGTCTTTTCAACAATTTGAAAAATGAGGCGAGAACGTGAAGCAGTTTACTGTAATCAGTGGAAAAGGTGGTACAGGAAAAACATCTGTCGTTGCAGCTTTTGCTTCGCTTGCTCAAAACGCAGTTTTTGCGGATTGTGACGTGGATGCTGCTGATTTACACCTAATATTAAAACCTGAGATTAAAAAGACCGTGAAATTTCACGGACTGAAAATACCGGAAATAGATAAAAAAAAGTGTATTCAATGCGGCAAGTGTCATAAATATTGCAAATTTGGTGCAATTGACGAGGACATAAATCTTATTAAAGATTCCTGTGAGGGTTGTGGCGTCTGCAAACACGTTTGTCCGGTTGGAGCGATTAAGATGATAGACAGGGATTCAGGATTTGCGTATATTTCTGAAACCCGTTTTGGTTCCATGTCCCATGCTGTGTTGAATACAGCGGAGGAAGCATCGGGTAAACTGGTTACCTTGGTCAGAGAAAATGCAAAGACTCTTGCTGCTGATAAAGACTTGGTTGTTATAGATGGCCCTCCGGGGATAGGGTGTCCCGTTATAGCTTCCATAACAGGTGTTGACCTTGTATTAATTGTGACAGAGCCTACGCTTTCTGCCATACATGATCTTAAAAGAATACTTGGTGTTGCAAATCATTTTGGCATTCCGGCAGCGGTTTGCATCAATAAGTATGATATAAATTTGGAGAACACAAAGGAAATAGAGGAATATTGCCGAAGAAACAATTTGGAAATTGTCGGAAAACTTCCCTACGATACGATTGTAACAGAGGCCATGATTCAGGAGAAAACTGTGATTGAATACTCAGATGGAGATTTTTCCGATAAAATAAAAAAAATGTGGAACAGAATAGAAAGAATTTTAGAAGGTGATTAAAATCCCAAGGCCAAGAAGATGCAGAAGAGTAAGGTTCATGCCTGGGTTTACACAGTTTGGCCCAAGAGGCATGAAAGAGACTGAAGTTTCAATTCTTACCATGGGAGAGTTTGAAGCCATAAGGCTGAAAGACTTGGAAGGCATGGACCAGACAAAGGCGGCCAAGAAGATGAACGTTTCCCAGCCAACCTTTAACCGTATTCTTAAATCTGCAAGAAAAAAAATTGCAGATTCACTAGTAACAGGTAAACTTATAAGAATAGAAGGAGGTGACTACAAGATGGTTGGAACAGGAAGAGGAAGAATGGGCGGCTTTGGAATGGGCCCAGCGGGAGAATGTGTCTGTCCAAAATGCGGGAACAGAGTTTCTCATACAAGAGGTGTGCCCTGCTATGAACAGAAATGCCCCAAGTGTGGAGCGATGATGACTAGGGGATAAAATGAAAGTTGCTATAAGCTCAACAGTCGTTTTAATATTTTTATTAATTATATTTCTTAGTGTTGTAAACAAAAATAAAGAAGAAAAAGGAGGAGGTGAAATGATAAGTGAAGCAAATCTAACTTTAACAACACTTTATGACAATTACGAACATGATCCAGAATTAAAAACAGCGTGGGGATTTTCTTGCTTAGCAAGAGATGGCAAAACTATTTTGTTTGATACTGGCGGAGATAGTGAAACTTTGCTTTACAATATGGAAAAGTTAGGAATAGACGCAAAAAAGATTGACACGATTGTACTGTCGCATATCCATGGAGACCATACCGGTGGATTATCTGGGATACTTGAAATAAATTCCAATGTTAGTGTATACATTCCAAAATCATTTCCAGATAGTTTTAAAAATGATGTGAAGTCATATGGTGCAGAAGTTGTAGAAGTTAGCGGTTCAACAAAAATATATCCAAGTGTTTACACAACCGGAGAACTGGGGACATGGATAAAAGAACAATCTCTGATAACCAATACAGATAGAGGTTTGGTTGTGATAACTGGTTGCTCTCATCCTGGAATTGTTAACATTCTTAAAAAGGTAAAAGAAGTAACTGGCCAAGAAATTTATCTTGTTATAGGAGGATTCCATTTACTTGGAGCTAGCGATTCAGAGCTAAGAGATATTATAAAAAGTTTCAGAGAGCTTGGTGTTAAGAAGGTGGCGCCTTGTCATTGCTCTGGAGACAGAACGAGACAATTATTCAAGGAGGAGTACAAAGACGATTTCATAG
>JAGLWW010000068.1 GCA_023133195.1 Candidatus Aenigmatarchaeota archaeon | reverse complement strand
ACTATATGACCAAAATGGTGGACCCGGAGAGATATTCACCCCCCCAAGCGTTTTACGTGCACGCTTTTTAAAAGGGTGCTTTGAACCCGAGTCTTCGGCTATCTTCTATCACCGGGCTTATGCCCTCAACCCTTTCGAGCTGAAAATCGAAAGGCCGACATCCTTGACCGAGCTAGACTACGGGAGCTATTTTCAAAGAACTACATAATATGCAGTTCAATCTTTAACTTATCTCATTCTAATATTTATTTATGTATTTGGTGGGCCGGGGGAGAGTCGAACTCCCGACCTCTGCCTTACTTCGTCCCTTCACCAAGCCAGTTTCCGCTGGCGCTTTACGCTGAGTAAAGGGCCATGTAAGGGCAGCGTCATAACCACTAGACCACCAGCCCATATTGGCGCTGAGGATGAGATTCGAACTCATGCGGAGACATGCCCCACTAGCTTAGCAGGCTAGCGCCTATAGTCAGTCTCTGCTTACGCAAATCAGACTTTAAACCACTCGGCCACCTCAGCATAACCTTTAACATTTAAATAGTTGTGTAGGTTATAAATATTAAAGCAAATATTTATTATTAGGGGGACAGAGTATGCCAATAAATGTGAAAAATCTTTCTGAGATGTTTGGAAAAGACGTTTTTACCACTAAAGGAACTTATTGTGGAAAAGTTGGAGATGTGAAGGTAAACTTGAAAAAATTCAGGGTAAGATCTTTGGTTATAGAAGCTGCAAGGGGCTCTTATCTGGCGGAAATAGTTGGTGGGAAAAAAGGAGTTATAATACCATATCAAATGGTACAATCTATTGATGACATAGTTATAGTAAAGCACATAACTCCGCCTGCAATCAAGGAACCCGAAGAAATAGAAAATTGATGATTTTAATCTCCAGTTGGGTTGAACTTTCTAAAGGATTATTCTTGAGGATAAACTTGAATATAGAAACATGTGTAAAAGAGATTAAACTGTGTAAGTGATTTATCCTTTTCTGACCTCAATGTTATCATGTTAAGATGGAATGATTATCCCACGATAAGCGGGGTTGAAGGGAAAGAAGTTGTTTTGGAAAATCCGGAAAAGAAGGAAGTCATGAGAACTGTAGAAGGATTACAGGAAGATGAATACTTGGCTCTTCAGGATTTTGATGTATTACCCTACAAGCCATGTCAGGAAATGTACAAACCTGCCGAATTTATGAAAAAAGGTCCCGAACTCAAGATAAGAGTTGTAGATGAACCAGCAAGATTCCATATAGAGAAGGAAATGAAAAGATTTGACTTTAACAGGCCAAAAAGGGGTTATAAATGGACTAACCCTAAGAACAATACTTCAGTGTTTACGTCACTTTCAAGTCTTATAGACGGAGCAAAAATATTCTCATATTCTTCCAGAAGGTATATTGACAAAATAAAGGTCGGCGGTCATGGAAGAAATGCCTTGTTGAAAGTGCCTTCAAGAAGCAAAAAGAAAAGACATAATGTTGCTCTTAATCTTTTGCCAATCGGTTGTGGAAGGAACTGGTTTGAATTCCAGGCAGAATGCCAATGTGAAGAATATTTCTTCTACAAAAATAGTTCAAACAAATACAAGAATCCTGAAATACGTGTATGTTCTCATATTATTGCAGGATTTTATGAGACAATGAAAGTTTTTCATGAGATAGAAGGTAATAAACACATCCCGTCCTTATTCCCAGGCCCCACAGAAAAAGTACTGAAATTTGACGAAAACCTCGGAAAGACATTCGTAAAGGAAACGTATAAAAGAAGACTTAACAAGGCTGAAAGGGAAGTCTTAATTTGCGGTTATCAGGGACTTGAAAAAGACTGTTTTTCATTTAATCTCCCTACAGGATGGGAACAAAAGATATTTTAGAAAATATTATATAAACTGTTTCATTAAGTATTATCATGCTGCATCCTGAAGAAGTCATGAAACTGATGAAAAAATATGGCATACCAATACCGAAGCAAAGAGTTGTTAAAACTCATACGGAAGCTTTAAAATTTTCTGATAAAATTGGTTATCCGGTTGTTCTGAAGCTTTATTCTCCAAAAATCTCCCACAAAACGGATGTTGGAGGAGTCTTTACTGATGTGAGAAAGGAAGATCTGGAGAAAAAATTCAGAAAAATCATGAAGATAAAGGGTTGTGAAGCCGTTCTTGTCCAGAAACAGGTAAGGGGAATAGAAAACATTATTGGCGGTATAGACGACCCGCAATTTGGATCCTGTATAAGTTTTGGCACCGGCGGAATTTTTGTTGAAGTTTTGAAAGATATTAACTTCCGTGTATGTCCGATTTCTAGGAGGGATGCCAAGGAAATGATTGAAGAAACTAAAGTGTATGATATTTTGAAAGGGTATAGAGGGAAAAAATATGACATAAAAGGTATAACAGATACGCTGATGAAAGTTTCGAAATTAATGGTCAGGGAAAAAATAAAGGAACTGGATATTAATCCGTTGATTTGCTCGGAAGAGGGAGTATGGGCAGTTGACGTTAGGGTGAATTAGACGACAGAGAAGGTTTTTTGGGAAGGAAGAAAATCAAGAAAGATTTTTATGCACTATTATCTGGCTGGAATCATATCCATAACACTTGCCCTGACCTTGTTTCTTGGTTCTTTGGACCAATTTTTACCGTTTGTATCTGATTTTTCTGTTTATCTTTCTCTTTTCCTTGCAGGAATTGGTGTTTTTCTAATCCTGTTAAGTGAAATTAAGAGAATCATGATAATCTACAGGGCAACAGAGACCAGAGTAGAAAAAGAACAGGGAATAATAAACAAACGCGTAGAACATATACCTTATCAGATGGTAGAAAAAATATCTTTCAACAATCCGTGGTACAAAAGGTTGTTAAAAATAGGGGACATAGAAATCAACACGGGGGAAGAACATTTCTGGATAAAATCTATAGACCATCCGGAAAAAGTGGAGGAAATCATTCACAATGCAATCAGCAGGATAACAAGAAGATATAGCGAACCCGCGGGATACCAAAGATATCCTCAGACAAAAAGTCCTTATAGAAATACAAGACAAAAACCTTACAAGAGGAGATAAAATGTACAAGATAAGACTGCATGGAAGAGGAGGTCAAGGTATAAAGCTTGCCGCACACATTCTTGGAAGGGCCGCATTCCTGTCTGGTTATCAGGTACAGAGCTTTGCTGTTTATGGCGCCGAGAGAAGAGGAGCACCGCTCACATCTTTCGTAAGGATGGACAAAAGGGAAATCCTGGAAAGGGATTATATCTTTGACCCGGATTTCGTAATATGCATAGACGACACTCTGGATTTGAATAAGGTAAAGGAAGGCTTGAGTAAAGATGGTTTTATTTTGATAAACACAAACAAGTATCCCGGTCATTTTTCTTTTATTAAACAAAAAATATACACAACAGACGCAACAAAGATAGCCTTGGATACTATAGGCCTTCCAATACCCAATACCGCAATACTGGGAGCCTTCGTGAAGATATTCAAAAAAATTCCTATAGAAACACTAAAAAAGGCTGTGGAAAAGGAACTAAAAAATGAGGGAAAGGAAACCCTTGTGGAAAAAAATAACAAGGCCGTTGATGTCTGTTACAACAAGATGAGGTTGTGAAATGATAGAAGAACATCAAATAAAATACAGGGGGGTAAAGGGAATTCCGATTATAAAGGCCGAGGAAGCCAAGACTCTGAAAACCGGAGTCTGGAGGACATTCAAGCCTGTCCGGGACAAGAAAAAATGCATAAAATGCCGGTTGTGTTGGCAGTTGTGCCCTGAAAATGCTGTTAAACTTGACAAAGATGGTTACCCGATTTTTAATTATGATATATGCAAGGGCTGTGGAATCTGTGCAAAGAACTGCCCTGTTAAAGCTATTGTTATGGAGAGGGATTTACACGGCGGCTAAAGTTTGTCCTAAGTGCAAAAGTTCTGACATATATCTTTGGCTTGGCGGAAATCTTGGAATAATATACGAATGCAAAAACTGCGGATACAGAGGGCCTGTAGTTTTGGAGGAGGTTAAAAATGAAAAAAACGTTGATGGATGGAAATAGTGCGGCGGCATGGGCCGTGCGTCTCTCCGATGTGAAAGTGGTGCCGAATTTTCCGATTACCCC
>JAGLWW010000067.1 GCA_023133195.1 Candidatus Aenigmatarchaeota archaeon | reverse complement strand
AGTGATATGTTAGAGTTTGAAAACTATACGGGAATGGTAAGAATTTTTCATGACGGAATATTGACTCTCAAGGAAGTGGAAAACGGGCTGGGACTGGAAGTCGTGAATGTCGGACTCAGCAACCTTAATATGGGTATGGATTTGATTGGCGGGACCAGAGTCCTTTTGGAGCCTAATTACGAAGAGACGAACGAAACCGATAGATCGTTGGTAGCAGACCGGATAATATCAACTCTTCAAACCAGAATGAACGTTTACGGACTGAAAGAGATAAACTATCAAGTAGTCAACGATGTCGAAGGGAACAAGTACGTGCAGATAGAGATGGCAGGAGCAAGCAAAAAAGAGATAGACGATCTTCTGGAAAAACAGGGAATATTTGAGGGTTATATAACTAGAGCCGTGATTCTCAAAAACGGAACGGGTGGAATAGAAGTAGGAGATATGAATTACACTGTAAAAAGTGTTGAAATCACAGAAAAAAATGAGACTGGTGTTAATGATACAAACAACGAAAATGTGTCAAGCTTAAAAAAGATTATAATAGGGGAAAATAAAATAGGAATTAACGACACAATAGAACTTAATGGTATAGAGTTCACGTTGTGGAATATAACAAACAATACAGTCGTGCTTGCAGGAAAGACATTCACAAGTGAAGACATAAAGTATGTTTATTTTGATTCCCAGCACTCGTTTTTAAGGAAATATGGAAGCGGGTGGGAATTCTCCTTCCAGATACTGGTATCGGATGACGGAGCCGAGAGATTTGCCAGGATAACCGAGGATATACCGATTATAATAGACCCCAAAACGGGGGAATCTTATCTTGAACAGAGGATATACCTCTTCTTGGACGATGTGATTATGGATGACCTCAGGATAAGCTCCAGTCTTGCCGGAGAGGCATATTCTACGCCACAGATAACGGGAGGAGGCACCACAGAAAAGGATGCCGCAATGAACCAGAGAAGACTCCAGAGTGTAATGAGCAGCGGTGCCTTGCCAGTTGACCTAAAAGTCGTTCGTATAGACAGCATATCCCCGTCTTTGGGTAATCAGTTCGTAAGAAGCATTTTAGTGGCTGCTCTTACGGCTTTAATCGCAGTAAGCGTCGTGGTTTCTGTTAGGTATAAAAATTGGAAAATAGTACTACCCATACTGATAACTTCTATATCCGAGGTAGTAATAATTTTGGGTATTGCTTCTGTTATACACTGGACAATAGACTTGGCTGCAATTGCAGGTATAATCGCTGCTGTCGGGACGGGCGTGGACCATCAGATAATTATTACGGATGAGATATCCCTGGGGGGTGAAAGAGTTTTCTCCATCAAGGAAAAGATAAAGCGGGCGTTCTTCATAATATTCGGGACTGCTTCCACTACAATCGCTGCAATGCTTCCTCTGGGCATCATAGGCATAGGCGTGATGAGGGGATTTGCCATAACAACTATAATTGGTGTATTGGTGGGAATATTTATAACACGTCCGGCATATAGTAAAATTATTGAAAAACTGGAACTGGTTTAGGTGATTGAATGAATGTTAAGGAAATAATAATACTCGCCGGCGGGAAGGGAAAAAGATTAAGACCGATGACAGATAATATGCCTAAATGTTTGGTTCCTGTTAACGGGAAACCTCTTCTTGAAATACAACGAGATTGTTTGAAAAGTCAGGGAATAGAAAAAATTATACTTGCTTGCGGTCATCTTTGGGAAAAAATAAAGGAAAAATATGGAGATGAGTTTATTTACTCCGTGGAAACGGAACCTCTTGGAACCGGTGGTGCAATAAAAAAAGCTATGGAATATGTAGAAGGAGAAAGATTTTTTGTTATGAATAGTGATGAATACTCTGATATCAACTTTAGAGAATTAGAAAAACTTAATGGTATTGTTGTTGCTTTGAGTCAGTTTAATTGTAGATTTGGTCTAGTAGATACTGAAGATGAATTTGTGACAGGATTCCGACAAAAACCCGTGCTTCCTTATTGGGCAAATATGGGAGTTTATGTTTTTACTAAAGATATTGAACTTCCAGATAAAGGTGCCTTTGAAACAGAAACATTTCCTGATTTGGCTGATGAAAGAAAATTGAAAGCATACAAACACAAAGGAACCTGGATTACTGTTAATACAATAAAAGACTTGGAAAAACTGGAAAACTTTTTAAAGAGGTGATTTTTTGAAGGTTGGTGTGAATAAAGAAAAATGCATTGGTTGTGGGGCATGTGTATCTGTATGTCCTGATGTATTCGAGATGAGTGATGATGGCAAGTCAGAAGTAAAGAAAAAAGAGTGTGACTTGGATTGTTGTAAAGAAGCGAAAGATGTCTGCCCGGTTGATGCGATAAGTTTGGATTAATTCATTTTTGGAAGCAGGTCTAAAAATCCTTGTATACCGTCCCTCAATCTTATTACGTATTTTTTGCAATCTTCCATGTATTCATCCCTGAGGTCTCCGTAAAGAGCTTTCTCATAAAAAGCCCTGAAAGCATCCCAGAGTATTGATTTTTGAAGTGCTGTCTTCTGTGGATAACTCGTCTCGATGGTACCCTTTATCTCTATGTTTATGTCTCCGATGTACTTTATATTTGGCTTGTTGACTGTTTTTAGTTTTATGTCTATATCCAACTCATAAAGTATTCTTGTGAACTTGTCTTTTTGTTTCCATGCCTCCAGAAAGATATGGATTTTTTCCGGGTCACCCTTTGTATGTTCATAAACTCTCTCATTTATTCTGCTTGGGTTCAGTTTGCACCTAGAAATAAGTATTTCCTTTATCTCCGGATAAACCGCCTGTGGATTTGGTATGTTTTTAACAGTTATTCTCGGAATGATTTCACATTCATCTTCCACAAGTATTTTTGCCATTTAATCACTTCTTTTACTACCGGTGATTGAATTTGAAACATTTGGTTTCATTAATTTTATCACTCTATAATAAATTCATATCTCGGGAGAAGCTTCGTTGCATTCTTCACATATCCACTGGCCGTTTATTTTTCTCAGGTTTTCACTGTAGTTTCCACAAACCTCGCACATGTCCCCGCCCATTTCAGATTCGATCTCTTTTCTGCTTTCTACAAGAGACTCCACGAGATGTGGTGCCATTCTTAATATATCACCGTCTGTAAGTATACCCACAAGTTTTTTGCCGTCAATAACAGGCAGCCTTTGGACACTCTTGTCTATCATAATTCTTATTGCCTCGGCCAGGTCCTCGTCTGGTGTTGTGGTCACCAACTTCTTTGTCATAACGTCTGTTGCCTTGAGTTCGTTTGAATCTTTCTTAAGAACTATAATCCTTTTTACAAGGTCTTCTGATGTAATGAGCCCTATTAGTTTGTTTTCATCGCAGACCAGCATGGAACCTATGTCTTTCTCTTTCATTTTTATGGCTACGTTTATCACACTTTCATTCGAATCTACTTTTATAATTTTCTTTGTCATTGCATCTTCTACTTTTATATTCGACATAAACTCACTATATAAAACTTATTAAAACATCTATTTAAAATTAAATTGGGTTTTTATGACCAATTATAAAAAGGGTATATCGTTTGAATTTAGGGTCAGAGACCTCTTTAGGAAATTTGGATATGTTGCGGAAAGAAAGGCCGCTTCATCACCATATGACATAATTGTCATGAAAGATGGTGTGGTTAATTTTCTCGTGGATGCCAAAAAGACCTCACAGAGGGATAAAAATTTTCTTTATGTAAAAAGAGCCGACCTGGAAAAAATAATAAGAGAATCCAAGAAATTTTGTGCCAAACCACTTATAATTTACGGGTTTTACAGGTCTCCTATATTCGTGACTTTTCCTGAAAAATTGTTAAAAAAAAGAGCCGCAAGATTGGAGCACGGTTTGGAACTGAAAGATTTTCTTGAAAATTGATTTGGTTGATTATTTTCTGGCTCCCCTTTCCCTATAATCCGCATACCAATCGTGTCTCTTTATTGCATAACCGAAAAAAAACCAGATAAATCCTATAATAGATACAGCCCACGAGAAAGGTATGTTGTATAAAAAATGGAAATAAAATCCTGTAATAATCAATCCTGCTCCCATTAACATCCATCTATAATTCATTAAAACACTCTTTTTAATACACCTTTAAGCTCATTTAAATTCTTTGTTTTTGTTATTGCCA
>JAGLWW010000066.1 GCA_023133195.1 Candidatus Aenigmatarchaeota archaeon | reverse complement strand
ATATAACGGACTACTTTGACATTGGTGACGTTGTCTACACAAGGATAAACAGGGTAACCAAAAGGAAGGATGTGCAGATATCAATGAAAGACAGGATGTGCAGGAAACTTCACGGGGGAAACATGATAAGAATAACTCCGGCAAAAGTCCCAAGACTTATAGGAAGGTCCGGAAGCATGATAGAGATGATAAAGAAAAAGACAGGGTGCCACATAATAGTGGGACAGAACGGACTTGTGTGGGTAAAGGGTGAAAAAGAGAATCTAGCCGCAGAGGCAGTGTTAACTGTAGAAAGGGAAAGCCACACGGAAGGACTTACAGACAGGATAGAAAAAATGCTGGAAAAAGCAACAGGAAAAAAAGATTCTGGTGAAGGGGTGGTTAAAAATGAGTGAAGAAAAATTGATAAAGAACGATATAAGGCCGGATGGAAGGAAACTTGATGAGATGAGGGAAATGGAAGCCAGGGCCGGAGTAATAGACAGGGCAGACGGTTCAGGATACTTCAGACTTGGTAACACCATCGCTGTTGCAGCCGTATACGGACCAAAAGAACTTCATCCCAAACATCTAGTGGACCCTGTAAAAGCTTACGTAAAGTGCAGGTATAACATGGCACCATTTTCGACATCAGATAGGATAAGACCGGGACCAAACAGGAGAAGCACTGAGATAAGCAAGGTAATAAAAGATGCTTTAAGTTCCGTAATATTCCTGAAGGAGTATCCGGAAACCAGCATAGAAATCTTCATAGAAATACTGCAGGCTGATGCAAGCACAAGATGTGTCGGCTTGAACGCAGCATCCATAGCACTGGCTGATGCGGGGATACCAATGAAAGACCTTGTGACGTCATGTGCCGCAGGAAAAGTGGAGGGAACAATGATATTGGATGTAGCCGGCATAGAAGACTGTGAAGGTGAAGTGGATTTGCCAATAGCGTACGTGCCCAGAAAAAACGAGATATATCTTCTCCAGATGGATGGAATTATAAACAAAGATGAATTAAAGAAGGGAATAGAAATGGCAATAAAGGGATGTAAAGTGATTTATGAGAAACAAAAAGAAGCGCTTAAAAATAGATACGCCAAAAAGGGGGTGGATAAAAAATGATGACAGAAATTGACAAGGAATATGTAAGAACTATTATAAAGGGGGATAAAAGACCTGACGGAAGAGGATTTGAAGAATTCAGAAACTTAAAAATAGAGCAGGGATATGTGAAAAACGCGGAAGGCTCCGCAATGGTCACCCTGGGAAAGACAAAAATCCTCGTGGGAGTGAAGATGAGTATAGGAGAGCCTTATCCGGATTCTCCTGACAAGGGCGTATTGATGGTTAATGCCGAGCTTGGACCGGTAGCTTCACCAGATTTTGAATCAGGACCTCCAAGACCGCAAGCAGTGGAACTGGCAAGAGTAGTTGACAGAGGCGTGAGAGAATCCAAATCAATAAACATGGAAAAACTGTGCATAGAAAAAGGGGAAAAGGTCTGGCTGGTGGCTGTGGATATACATATATTGAATGACTACGGCAACCTTATAGATGCTGCAGGCATAGGAGCAATTGCCGCAATTCTTGACGCTAAAATACCCGGAATCAAGGAAGACGGCACACCAGACATAGAAAACAGGAAAGAAAAACTTGATGTAACACAAATACCAATTACCTGCACAATATATAAGATAACAGGAAAAATGGTTTTAGATCCCGACTTAAAGGAAGAGAGTGCAGTTGATGGAAGACTTACGGTAACGACTATAGACGGTTCAATTTGTGCCATGCAGAAGGGCGGAGTATGCGGATTCACTCCGGAAGAGGTATATAAAGCTATAGATATATCAATAAAAAAAGGAAATGAAATTAGAAAAAAATACTTCAAGTGATTCTGATGAAAAAGAAAAAGACCAGGAAAAGGAAAGTCGGGTCTGCAGGAAGATTTGGTCCCAGATACGGGAGAAAAATAAGGAATGCTGTCTCAAAAATAGAAAAGGTCTCGAAAGCGACTTATGAGTGTCCCGCCTGCAAGAAGATGGGACTAAAAAGAGAAAGTTTTGGAATCTGGAAATGCGTCAAATGCGGGATGAAAATTACAGGAGGAGCATTCAGGCCTCCTTCTAGACGAGGTGTATAAAATGTACAAAAATAAAGTTTTGAATTTTATCAAGGTGATAAAATGTACAAATGTATGAACTGCGAAAAGAGTGTAACGCAAGAAGACTTGAAGAAGAGAATAAGATGTCCCTTTTGCGGATACAGAATCATTGTAAAAAACAGACCTGAAATAATAAAGAAAGTAGAAGCAAGATAGAGGTGAAAAACGATGAATGAAAAGATTTCTCCGGAGGCACAGAAGGTTTTTATCCAGCTTCAGCAAATGCAAAAACAAATGCAGAACATAGATATGCAGAGACAGAGCCTTACGTACCAGAAGATGGAAATAGAAAAAGCCCTGGAAGAAGTGAAGAAATGCGAGGAAAAAGAGGAAATGTTCAAGATTGTAGGTCCTGTATTGATAAAAAGTTCCAAGGAAAAACTGGATAATGAGCTCAGCGAGACTATGGAAACAATAGAAAAAAATCTCAAGATAATTGAAGATAGCGAGAAAAAGATTGGAGAAAAAATGGCCAGCAGTCAGGAAAAATTACAGGAAATATTAAGTGATAAAAAACCAGCTACAGAAGCTGGTTAAACCTTTTTATTTCTTTGTTTGTTTATTTAGTCATGTTAAAAGAAATAGCAGATTTTCTGAAGAAAGAAGATGACTTCTTTGTTCTTACCCATCATAATGCTGACGTTGATGCCATAGCTTCTGCTCTGGTCCTGAAAGGGCTTCTTGAGGAATTGGGAAAGAAGGTAAAGGTTGGTGTGGCGGAGAGCGTGAGCGAGGTCGCGAAGAAATTTGTGGATGAGAAAATAGAAATAGACCCGGAAATAGAAAAGGAAACAGTTGTTGTTGTGGATACTTCCGCTCCGGAACAGCTTGAACCCATAGGAATAAGGGACGTAGCCGTGGTGATAGACCATCATATCGCAGGAAACATACACGCAAAACTTTCTCACATAGATCCTGAAGCAAACTCCTGTTCCGAACTGATTTACCAGCTTTCCAAAGAGCTTGGCATTGAGATAAAATCAGGAATGGCCACACTGCTTTTGGGGGGACTGATTTACGACACGGCCCATTTGAGGAGGGCCAATCGTGATACATTCATTCTTGTAGCAGAACTACTTGAGAAGTCGGACAAAAACTACCAGGAAATACTGCAAATGCTTCGCACGGAAACGGACGTATCAGAAAGAATTGCAATCCTCAAGTCAATGAAAAGACTGAACTCTTATAGGATAGGAAACGTCCTTGTATCTTTTACATCAGTTGGCTCCTTTGAGGCCTCCGTTGCACGCAACCTTTTGAGAATGGGTTCAGATATTTCTATAGTCGGGGCTCCCAAAAAGAAAGGTGTCAGGATTTCTGGTAGGATGAGATGGCAAATGAAAGAAAAGCTTAATCTGGCAGAAATTTTTTCTGGAATAGAAAAAATCATAGACGGCTCGGCCGGCGGGCATGACGTGGCCGCCTCTGCAAACGGAAAGAAACCAGAGAATATGAGCCTCGCTTTCAAGTCCATACTCAGCCAAATCGAGGAGAAACTCGGTGAAAAGTCAAAAGAATTATAAATACTATTTAATAACTCCTAAACGCCTTTGTGCATCTTCCCACGAATCTCCCTTACCCCCTTTCACTTCTAACCCAAGTAATTTTCTTGCTATGTTTTCTGCTAAATTCTGCGTGTAAATTTTTTGAGTTCCACTATGTCCGTAATGTATTTCAACACCAACTGGCTCAAAGAATTCTTTTTCAAACATTTCTGGAATTGTCCGATAAATTGTTTTAGTTAGTTCATGCAATCTTTCCTCTTCTGGATATTTTTCAATCTCTTTTAAAATTCCTTCCATTTCATCACATAATATATATTTACGGACAAAGATTTAAGTTTTAATTTCTTATTTTTCATAGGTTAAATCAATTTCCATTCTATTTATTTCAAGTTCTTGACCTTGCCTAAGTACGTTCCGTCCAGCAAGTAGACGCCACATTCTTTCAGTTTTATCACTTCATTTTTCATCAATGGTCCTAACAAGACCTCTTCTGCCTTCCTGTTCACAGGCATGCCCCCAATCAATGGGTTGAAAGCCGGGACAACC
>JAGLWW010000065.1 GCA_023133195.1 Candidatus Aenigmatarchaeota archaeon | reverse complement strand
GAGGTTCTAATGTCATTGTAGATACAGAGCCGCAATAACCTAATGTAATTTTTGAACCATTATCAGATTTAATTGAATCACTAATTTTTTTTATTATATTCAATCTTTTTTTATAATCATTTACCATTTCTACCACAATATTCTCTTAAAGTATAAGAAGCAACCTTCAATTCTCTACCAGTTTCTGAAGATATAATCCTTCTAGATGCTCTTGCCCTAAAGTCACCATAAGTTCTTTCTCCCGATTTTTGATAAATAAAAACAGGTGGGGATAAATTGGAGTCTATTCCTGTTAGACTTTCACTATATTCTCTTGCAACGTTAAAACCGAAAAATGTGGGTTTTTTCAAGCCTTGTACCATCTCAAATGCTCTGGCACCTTTTAAAACAACCACATCGGATGAGATTAAATTATCTGCAACTTCTTTTGAAATCTTTTTAGCATTCATACCTCCCATTTTAGGACCATTTTTACATAATTTAAATGTGCCTTCTTTTTTCATATTTCTTAAAGGCAAAAATAAATCATTTTTTAGAATGTCAGGATAGTCTTTATATGATAAATCATTTCCGTATATTCCACCTCTGGGAATTATTGTTATTTCAATATCTGAGTTTTCTAATAACTGCTTCTGAACCAGAAAGGTGTCAAAAATACCCTCAATATAATCATCTGTGAAATGAACGAGTTTGCATTCTTTTGAAGTTAGTTCCAAATAGTTATTTCTACAGTCTATACCCATAGGTTTTTTCATAAATTCTTCCAATTCTTCATAAACTCTCTCCAGTCTATCTTTCTTGGTTTCTTTTATATCCAAAGGTATTATGTTAGTTTTGTTTAATTTAGATGGACCCACGCCAGCATAATTTTGACTTTTGTAGTATTGTTCCTTTATATCAAGACCAATTTTTCCCGCCAAAACTCCTAATTTTATAAGTTCTTTTGTTTCTAAGTCGTTAAATCTATTTAATAATGATATTGCCAATTCCTTTCCCATTTTATTGAAGTTTCTATAAACATGAAATTCAGTATTTTTATCTTTCGTTAAAACATATTTTAGGCAATTCCATGTGACATCTGAAACTTCCTGATTTGTTATAGTTTCATATAACTTTTTATCACCCTTTGTATCAGACCAAAACAAATCTACAACCTTTCCTATAATTTCTTCTGTTTTTTCCTCTGGTACATGATAATCACCAGAATTTCTTAAAGCTGTTATGTAATTACTAACAGTCTCTCTGATTATTTCTTTACAATCTTTACTTTCATCTAGAAATTTTGGTTTAGCCATTTTTTCTTCAAACATGAATGTACCGGGAATGTAATTATTTCCAAATAGTTTTTCTATAACTTCCTTTCCAGCTACGTCTTCTAGTGGCTGTATGATGTATTCAACTATTTCTGAATTATACATATTACTCACCATTGAGTAATTAAAATGTTAATTATTTAAATTACTAATAAAACTCCATTTTTATATAATTAACGTAAAATAATTCAATATGACCAAAATAAAATTTTTAGGAACGGCTTCTGCATGGCCTATTCCCAGAATAGGATGCAAGTGCAAAGTTTGCAAAAGCAAGGACAAAAAAGATATAAGGACCAGACCTTCTTTACTGATAAAAAACAAAGGAAAGAACATACTGATCGATGTTTCTCCGGATTTTCACCAACAGGCCCTGAAGGAAAATCTAACAAGAATAGATGCTATTCTTATAACACATGCTCATGAGGACCATATAGGAGGCTTAGACGATTTAAACGAAATATACAAATTAAACAAAAAAACAATTACATTGTTTACAAAAAGAAGAATTTTTAGGCTAATAAACATAGAGTATCCTTGGATGTTTGATAAAGTATTGAAATTCAGGCCTCTTAAAAAAGCTTTCAAGATAGATAACCTAGAAATAGATTATTTTGTAGTAGAACATTCAGTTTTTACAATAGGGTACATATTCAAAATTAGGGGCAAGAAAATTATCTATGCCCCTGACTGTAATGGTGTAAAAAGAAAAGAGAAGATAATGAATCCTGATATACTAATTATAGATTCTACAAAAGAGTTTAATAAACAAAATTCAAATGGGCATTTTTCCGTAAAAAACTCAATAAAATTTGCCAAGGAGATTAGAGCAAAGAAAACTTACTTAACCCATTTTGATCATCATTCTACCCATAAGAAATTGCAGAAAAAGGTCTCAAAAATTGGAAACTTTGAAGTGGCTTATGACGGTCTGAAGATAGAGGTCTAACCTTTAGCCACTCCCAGCGGGACCATCCTTGCAACCTTGAGAGAGATGCCGGCCTGGTGGACTGATTCTATGACTTCATCAATGTTCTTGTAGACGCCAGGGGCCTCCTCCGAGAGGACTTTTCCGTGAGTGGCCTTCGCATAAATCTTCTGCTTGTCCATGAGCTCCTGCTTTACCTTTTCTCCGCGAAATGTTCTGAGGGCCTGGTGTCTTGACATCACACGTCCTGCTCCATGGCAGGTCGAGTAAAAGCTCTCGGCAGATTTTTCGCTTCCCACCAATATATAGGAGGCCGTGCCCATTGAGCCTGCTATCAGAACAGGGTGGCCAACGCTTGAATAAGTTTTCGGAAGCAGAGGATGTCCTGGCGGAAGGGCTCTCGTGGCACCTTTCCTGTGCACATAAAGTTCTCGGGTTTCTCCGTTTATTTTGTGTTCCTCCAGTTTGCAGATATTGTGGCACACGTCGTAAATTGTGCGCATGTCTAAGTCTTCCCAGCTCTGGTCAAAGACCTCCTCAAAACTTTCTCTTACCCATGAGGTCATCACTGTCCTGTTAGTAAAGGCGTAGTTCACAGCGCATTTCATCGCATCATAATAGTCCTGTCCTTCCTTGGATGTTGTTGGAGCACAGACTAGCTGCCTGTCCGGAAGCCAGATGTTGTATTTTTTGGCTGCCTGTTCATGAATTTTCAAATAATCCGAAGCGACCTGATGCCCAAATCCGCGGGAACCGCAGTGAAGCATGACGACGACCTGGTTTTTTTTCGTAAGACCAAAGGCCTTTGCAGTTTTCTCATCAAAGATTTCGTCCACGGCCTGCACTTCAAGAAAATGGTTTCCGGCGCCAAGAGTCCCAAGCTGCGGCAGACCCCTTTTCTTTGCAGAGTCGCTTACCTTGGAAGGGTCAGCGCCTTCCATACAGCCGTTCTCTTCCATGTGTTCCAGGTCTTCCTTTACGGCGTAGCCGTTTTCAAGGGCCCAGTTTGCTCCAGTTGTAAGGACTTCATCCAGTTGCCCGTAATTAAGACGGAGCTTGCCTTTTGCTCCTACACCACAGGGCACGTTGCGGAACAAAACGTCGATGAGAATTCTTATTCTGCCTTCCACATCCTTTCTTTCTAAGTTGGTTTTAATCATGCGGATGCCGCAGTTGATATCAAATCCCGTGCATCCGGCAGAGATAACACCCTCTTCCTTGTCAAAGGCCCCGACTGCGCCCATTGGAAGTCCGTATCCGAAGTGAATATCAGGAGCACCTATCACCGGTTCTACGATTCCGGGCAGGCAGGCCACGTTGGTCAGCTGCATTAGTGCATCCGGTTCTGCCTGCTCCATGACGTACTTGTTTCCATAAACTATTGCATCTGCTCTCATTTCCTTCCTGAAACTTTTTGGGATTCTCCATTTTACAGGGCTTATTTTCTCCATTTTTTCCTTAATCATAATATCACCTATACTTGATACTGAGTACAGAACAAGTCTGCCCGCACCCGTTTACACCTGGCCTTCAAGGCCTTTACGTGCCGGGCACACGCTTTTATTTAAGGGCTTTGATTGTATTTAAAGATTATTTTCTTTGGTTATAAAAATAAATTATCAAACAGGATACAACATACCATAGAGAAATTCCAACAATTCCGATTACGAGGCCTGCGAAAGCGGTACCAACTTCTCCATGTGAACTGAAAATAAAAAAATAAAACGGAAATGTTAGAAACATATATAGCGCTTTCATTGGTAAAATCAATACATCAAAAATTGATAAAATTATGAAAACAACTATTTTTTTCCAGTCTGGTTTTAGGAGTTCTTTCCAGTTCATATCAATCACTAAATATCACAGGCCACTTGGGCCTTATATCCTTTATCGGTTTTTTCAACCTTGAAGCCGTAGTAGGTTATGCCTTTCACGACCGTGCCGCTTTTCTCCCGGGAATAATTTTCACCAAAAGCTTT
>JAGLWW010000064.1 GCA_023133195.1 Candidatus Aenigmatarchaeota archaeon | reverse complement strand
ATTGCAAGCAAGAGTCCTGTCGTGATTGTCCCTGCAAGCAGACCACCCAGTGCCTCCACTCCCAGAAGAATTCCAACAGCAAACGGTGCACCAATTGCAAGCACCCCTGGTAATATCATTTCCCTAAGGGCGGCATCGCTACTTATTTTTATACATCTTTCGTAATCCGGCGTTTTTTTACCTTTCATAACATCTTTATTTTTCAACTGTCGCCTTGCTTCATGAACTATTTTTGATGCAGTCTTTCCAACAGATCTCATGGTCATTGAAGTGAAAACAAACGGAAGCAATGCACCGATAAACAAAGCTGCAATAACTTTGGGAGCTACTAGACTTATCATCGTAATATTCGCAGCATGTATATAGGAAGAAAATAAAGCCAAAGATACCAAGGCGGCAGAACCTATTGCAAATCCTTTTCCTACGGCAGCAGTTGTGTTGCCTACCGCATCAAGAGTTTCACATCTCTTCCTTGTAGTCCTGCTCAGTCCACTCATTTTGGCCAACCCCTCGGCATTATCAACGGTTGGTCCATAAGAATCTATGGACAAAGTCGTCCCCAGAGTAGCGAACATTCCAACGGCTGCCAGACCAATTCCATAAATTCCAGCAAAGTTATAACTGATTACCATTGCAGCCCCTATTGAGATTACGGGTATTATACAACTCTCCATTCCAGTTGCAAGACCTGATATTATATTGGTTGCAGCTCCTGCCCGGCTTTCTTTAGCTATGTTTATTGTAGGCTTAGAAGTTATCGAAGTGTAATACTCACTGGATTTACCTATTATTATCCCTAGTATCAAACCGGTTAACATTGAATAAAAAATCTCAATTCTTACGCCCAAATAACTCAAAAACAAATAAGAGATTACTGCCGATAAAATAGCTGAAGCATAAACACACTTATCCAAAGCATTTTCCACTCCTTCTTTCAATTTAAGATTTATGAAGAAATATCCTACTATTGAAGATATTATTCCCACTCCGGATATCAGCATTGGAATCACTACAAAATCTCCAAAACCAATTACTGCAACTCCCATGACCATCGTAGCAATTATTGCATCAACATAACTCTCAAAGAGGTCGGAACCCATGCCAGCTACATCACCAACATTGTCACCAACTAAGTCCGCTATAACTGCCGGATTTCGTGAGTCATCTTCCGGCATGTTTCTCTCTAACTTACCAACTGTATCCGCTGCTATGTCTGCTGCCTTTGTATATATGCCACCGCCAACTCTCGCAAACAATGCAATCATGGATGCACCAAATCCATAACCATAAATCACGTTCGGGTCACGAAAACCCATATACAAAAGACTTATACCAATTAGCCCCAGACTCACGGTAGTCATTCCCATTATAGAACCGGAGGAAAATGCCACTTTCAAAGCTTTTTTTAAGCTTTTTTCAGCTGCGTGTGCAGTTTTCGTATTGGAAGACGTGGACATCTTCATGCCTATGTTTCCAGCAAGTGCTGAAAAGAAGGCCCCTACCAAGAAAGATATTGATATTCTGATATCAAGATATGCCAGTATCAAAGCAAATATCAAGACGAAAACTCCCAGGGATTTGTATTCCTCCATGAGAAATGTATTTGCTCCGTGCTGGATGAAAGAAGAGAGCTGGACCATCTCTTTTGTTCCTTTCTCTACCTTGTTCAATCTTAGAAAGAGAAATAAAACAAAAACAAATCCCAAAAGGCAGCAAAGTATTACAAACATTTAATCCACCTAAAATCCATAAAAATCTCCTTTTAGCAGTTCTTTCCATCTCTCTCTCAAAATTTCTTGAATCATATTCACTTGTTTTTCTTTAAGATGCCTGAATCTTTTTTGTTTGGAAAGATAATCCTCCACGGGTCTCAGTTTGTCAACTTTATGCGTTATCTTTAGTTTTCCCCTTTCTATCTCATACAAAGGCCATGCACCGGTCTGCACTGCAAGCTTTCCTATATCTATTCCCTCATCCGGTTTGAACCCCCATCCAGTGGGACAGGGACACAACAAATCTATGAACTTAGGTCCAACTATGTGTGATGCCTTCCTTAATTTTTCCATAAAATCATTTGGAAATGAAACACAAGCTGTCGCAACATATGGTATTCCGTGAGCGGCTATTATTCTTTCTATCGGTTTTCTCTGGAAAAGATTTCCCATCTTGTTCTCCTTTCCTGGTGGTGTCGTCTTTGTTGATGCACCCAATGGAGTTGCCCCGGACTGCTGCACTCCTGTGTTTGCAAAAGCCTCATTATTGTAACAAACGTATATGAAGTCGTCCCTTCTGTCGCATGCACACGACAGGGACTGTAAGCCGATATCATAGGTGGCTCCATCGCCCGCGTAAACCAAAATGTTAACATGCTCCTTTTTTTGCTTGTATGCTGAATAAATTCCCGTGGCCACGGCTCCGCAGTTTTCTATGGCCACATGGATGAAAGGAACTCTCATCGGAGAGTTCGGATAAATAGTAAGCAGCGTCAAGCAGCCAGATGCATTTATCACTATTGTATTTTTACCCAAAGTTTTTAAGGCCAGTTTCAGGCCAAGTGAAGCCATGCATCCTGAACAAAGTGGCGAACCCCCAGTAAACAATTCCTTATACATGATAATAATTAAAAAAGAAGTATATTTAATTCTTGTGAACTGCCCCTACCTTACAGAAGGGAACCTCTACTGAGGAAGTTAAATTTTTTTATTAGCACAATGGCTCAATAGCTACCTTTTTCGGTCATCTAAAAATCCCTTTGGGACGGTATTTTCATCGCCATTGCATAACTAATTAGAAAACTTAAGGTTAAATAAATTATAATTATAAAAAGGAAAAAAAGTGAAGAAAAATCATCTTTTCTTTTTCTTTGTTGTCTTTTTCTTCTTGGTTGCTTTCTTTTTCTTTGTAACCTTTTTCTTAGTTACTTTTTTCTTTGCTTTCTTCTTAACCATTATATCTACCTCGAACTTTTCTATAAAAAAAATGAATTTTTCTATATATAAAATTATCACTTTATAACTTTCAATTCTTCTTCTAATAATTTTTTTGCATTTTCAAATTCTTCTTTAACTTTTTTGTTTCCATGAATTATTTCTTCCCTGTTTCCCAAGATGTATTCCACCAGTCACTATAACATAAAATAGTGGGACAAAGAAGAACAAATATGAAAAACACTACAAATAAAAAACTTTTAATACTTATCACCCAAATTTAATAAAAAGGTTCATATATCTCTAATCGGTGGTTTGTTGTATAAAAAGTTTTTACAATTTATCAAAAAAAATTGGAAATGGTTTCTCTTAATTGCTATTTTGCTTATGTCTTTTGGTATAAGACTTAGCACAACTGATACAAAATGGCTTCTTGCTTATGACCCCTATTTTCAATACAGGTACACGGCAGATGTTGTAGAAGACGGTATACTTTCCGAATGGGATGAATTTACTTATTATCCACCTGGTAGAACCACGAGAATAATTCCACCATTTATGCACTATCTTACAGGTTATTTGTTCATAATTTTTAATCCTCTGTTTGGAATGACTCTAATGGCTTTTTGTAAATATATGGCAGCAGTTTATGGTGCCATTGCAATCATACCTGCATATTTTTTAGGTAAAGAATTTTCTGATAAAAACGCTGGTTTATTGGCAGCTTTTTTTGTAGGTATGAGTCCAGCTATTCTTACAAGAACTATGGGTGGTTTTTTTGATACCGATGGTTTAGTTATATTCTTTTCGCTACTATCGATGTATCTTTTAGTTAGAAGTTCCAGAAAAAACATTTTTAAAGATTTTAATATGAAAAATATTTTGCTATATCCGTTGCCAGCAATACTCGGATTAATTTTATTTGCTCTTACTTGGTTTGCTGCTTGGTACATTCCTTTGATTGTTCTCTTGTCAACAATAACTTATTTTATAATACTGTTGATATCTGGAAAATCTGAATGGAAAATCAAAGGAAAAATAAAGGATGTTATGATTCCTTTTTCTGATAGAATAAAAAAATCGTTAATTGAATTCAAAAATGTTATTATACCATTTTTAATAATTTTTGTTGTAGCAAGTATTGTTGTTTGGTTTCTACAAATTTTTGATTTGGGTTTCGGATATAATGCAATAGGAGAAATTATTAAATTGTTTAGTTTTGCTCAAGATCCGGCAAAACTTCTTATAGTAAATATATCCGTAGCGGAATTGCAGAACCTTGATGTGTTTGGCGGTGCCTGGAATGAACTTTTTGCTAGAATAGGAATGTCTTTTATATTTGCAATACCTGGTGCGTTGCTTCTTTTGAGGAGAGACAAAAAAAACGGCGCAATACTTCTCACATGGGCTGGAATAAGCTTCTT
>JAGLWW010000063.1 GCA_023133195.1 Candidatus Aenigmatarchaeota archaeon | reverse complement strand
CCCTCTGATTTCTCAGTTTCTTACGTAAGAAACAAGTATTCTCTTAATCCGGAGGAAACTGTGATGTTCGGGGATTCGCTCAACTCTGACATAAAATTTGCCAGGAAGCTGGGTTGGGCTTTCGCATTTGTGCTTACAGGTGAATACACGGGGGAGGATTTGGAGAAAATAGAAGAAAAGCCGGATTTCGTATTGGAAAGCGTGAAAGATGCGCTTGAATAATTTTTATATAGAACAAATATAGAATATTTAATCGTGTGGGGCCAAAAATCAAAGGGATTTAAATGGCTTACAAGTTCAACTTTGACCTATCACGCTTGTCCCAGTCTTTTTTCAGGGAAATCGCCAGTTTTTCCAATGAAAAAAATATCCACAGAACCATAGGAAAAAGGGCGAGATATGTAGTCAAGAAGTTTAAGGTAGACAAGATGGTTGGGATACCTGTTTCTGATGCCATAACGCTGATAGAGGACATGATAGATACTTATATTATGAACCTTTCCTTAAGAAATGATTTTGATAAGACAAAAAAGCGCGTTCTCCTTCTTCCGCACTGTTCAAGGAAGTACATGGACAGCAGGTGCAATGCCCGTTTTGATCCCAATGTTTCTTCTTATTACTGTGTAGGGTGTTCAAATGATTGTCTGGTAAACAAGGCCACGAAACTCGGAAAGGAAAGGGGTTACGATGTTTATGTGCTGCCCGGAGGTTCCTGTATAAGGAAAGTGATGAACAAAAAATATGATGGAATAGTAGGTGTGGCTTGCACCGAGGAAATCAAACTGGCCAGAAATATTTTGAAAAATCACAGCATAACGATACAGGGAGTGCCCCTGACAAAGAACGGCTGCGCCAACACAAAATTCAAGATGGAGACCCTTGTGAAAGTTTTATAGGCTAATAAAACTGTTTTCTAGCCCAGAATTACTAGATATGCCCCGAATATCATTATTATGCAGGCTAGTATTTTCTGAGGCAGCCCGTGTTCCCTGAATATTTCCCCTCCCATTATAGTTGCAAAGAGAGTGCATAATTTCTTTATGGGCATAACCAGGCTTACAAAGGTCATTGATATAGCCACTGATTGAAGAAGACGATAAGAAACTGTTAAAACAGCCATGAGAAGTATCCACCATCCTACCCTTTTTATTCCACGCTTTACACCACGAAGGCCGTCATAAAATACGTAAAGTATACCCAGAAATATAAGGGCTATGAAGAACTGTTCTAAAAAAACCAGGGTTATTGGAGTTACGAAGTAAAGTATATACTTGCACATCACCGCACTTATTGAGTATGAGCCCAGTGCAAGAAATATATAATGGATGTACTTGGACTTGTACATTTTCCTGAAGGGCGTAAGTATGTTATGGGAGCGGAAATTTATTTCCAGAATATAAGAGCCTATTATCAATACAAGTATTCCCACTACATTAAGAGGACTTAGAACTTCTCCGAGTATAAAGATGGCAAGCATGGCCGTGAAACCGGGCCCGAAATTAAGCAGGGGGGAAGCCGCCGAGAGTTCCATGTGCCTTACAGCCTTTGCAACAAACAGGAAACCTATGGAGGCAAAAAAAGCTGAAGCTGCAATCAGAATCCATATCAATAGTGTCATATTAAAGTTAACTAGGAAAAAGAAGGGTATTGTTACAGCAAAATTCATCACGGCAAGCGTGGCAGAGAACTCGGTGGCATGTTCCTTGAAAAGAACCTTTTTTTCAATAACAGAGACAAAAGCCGTCAGGATTGCCGCTCCAAGGGCAAATATAAACCATTCCATAACATAAGTTAATAGACAATTAATTAAATAAATGAAAAAGGCGACTGGTATGAAATTTTACATCACCACAGCAATAGATTATGTAAATGCAAAGCCTCATCTTGGCCATGCTTATGAGAAGATAATTGCAGACGTCTTGGCAAGATGGCACATGATTAAAGGTAATGATGTGTTTTTTCTTACTGGCACTGATGAAAATGCGCGGAAAAATTCCGAGGCTGCCAAATCTTTGGGAGTTCCAGTTAAGGAATTTGTCGACGAAAATGTGAAGAAGTTTATAGAGTTGTGTAAAAAGCTAAACGTTTCTAATAATGATTTCATAAGAACGACAGAAGATAGGCACATAAAGGTCTCCCAGAAAATCTTCCAATATGTGTATGACAAGGGAGACATTTACAAGGGAAACTATGAAGGACTCTATTGTATTGGCTGTGAGAAATTCCTTACAGAAAAGGATCTTGTAGACGGAAAATGTCCTCACCATGACAAGGAACCGGAGTTCATAAAAGAGGAAAGTTATTTTTTCAGAATGAGTAAGTACGAGAAAGACATAATAAAATTACTGGAGACGAAGAGGTTTATAGTTCCCGAAAACAGGAGAAAGGAAATGTTGAACAGAGTCAAAGAGGAGGGACTTAAGGACCTCTGTGTCAGCAGAGTTGGCATGGACTGGGGAATTGATGTGCCATTTGACAGGAATCATAAGATATATGTGTGGTTTGATGCCTTGATAAACTATGTATCTGCTCTAGGCTATCCTGAAGGAGAGAATTTCAAATATTGGCCCGCCGACATACACGTAATAGGCAAAGATATCAACTGGTTCCATTCTGTTATATGGCCTTCAATATTGTTGTCAGCGGAAATACCTGTACCCAATTCTATTCTTGTCCACGGCTTTGTAAACCTGAAAGGAAAGAAAATGAGCAAGAGCTCAGGGTTGACCGTGAATCCCATAGAGATTGTAGAGAAATACAGTTCAGATGCCCTAAGGTATTTCTTAATCAGGGAAATACCTCTCGGTCATGATGGAGACTTTTCAGAAGAGGCCCTTACTGAGAGATATAATAATGAACTGGCAAATAATTTCGGAAATTTTGCGCAGAGGACCATATCTTTTATCTGTAAAAATTTTGACGACAAGGTCCCGGAAGGCTCTTCTTCCAAGGTACAGGAAACAGTCAAGGAGAAGATTGAAAAAAGCGAAAAGTTTTGGGAGGAGTCAAGATTAAGGGAAGGTCTGGAAGAAATCTTGTCAATATCCGCTCTCGGAAACGAGTATTTCCAGAAAGAAGAGCCATGGAAAACGATTAAAGAAGATAAAGAAAAAGCTGCGCATTGCCTATACAACTGTGCAAACATTCTCAAAGACCTGTGTATTTTATTCTACCCTGTCATTCCATCCAGTTGCGAGAAACTTGCAGAACAGCTTAAAATTAAAATAGACTGGAAAAATCTGGGAAAGAATTTGAAACCCGGCCATGAAATCGGAAAACCGGAAATCCTTTTCAGGAAAAT
Source organism: Candidatus Aenigmatarchaeota archaeon (assembly GCA_023133195.1). Lineage (GTDB taxonomy): Archaea > Aenigmatarchaeota > Aenigmatarchaeia > PWEA01 > JAGHBM01 > JAGLWW01. Next base: position 1,053 of record JAGLWW010000063.1, on the reverse strand, counting down.
CGAAAAGGCCGAAGAAGCAAATGAAGAACCAAAAAAACCTGATGAAACGGCGAATAAATTCTCAGACCTTGATTTACGCGTGGCCGAAATTCTGGAGGTCAGTGACCACCCGAACGCGGAGAAACTCTATCTCTTTAAGATAAACTGTGGTGAGGAGAGACAAATCGTGGCAGGAATAAAACAATGGTATTCAAAAGAGGAACTCAGAGGAAAGAAAATAGTCGTTCTTGCAAATCTGGAGAAGGCAAAACTGAGAGGCGAAACCTCCGAGGCGATGCTTCTTGCCGGAGAAGAGAAAACGGAAAAAGGAGAATTAGTGGGCCTCCTTTTCGTGGAAGATTCAAAGCCCGGAGAAAAAGTAACTGTCAATGGAATGGAACCCAATCCCAAAAAAGAGATAAAATTCAAGGAATTTAAGGAGATAAAGATGAAAGCCGGAAAAGACTGCGTGCTCTACAAAAACAAAAAACTGGTAACGAAATCAGGCGAGACAGTGAAAGTAGAGAAGGTCAAGGAAGGAGCAGGTATTTGTTAGATAATAAAGCCCAGAAATGTTAGAATCCAGAGTGCTATTCCCACAGAAAAAGGCATCAAAAGGTTGTCGTTGACACGGAAGGGCATAACTTCCATGAACATTCCCACGCTTGCAGCCACTATTGCTATCACAACATTAGTCACAAGTAAAGATGAATTAACGTATGTCAAATAAAGAAGGCACACCAGAAAAGAGGCAACAAGTCCGGCCATAGTCCCCTCCCAGCTCTTGTCCGGATTGACTTTTGTCTTATGCCTGCCGAAGTGAACCCCGATTAAAGTGGAAAATGAATCACCAACCGACAGGACAATTACGGAAAGTATTGCAATCCTGAAGGGAAAAACAAGGAGGCTTACTCCGATTGCAAAAAAGAAAAGCATGGGTCCCATGTATTTTTTCTCAGTACTTTCCCTTTCCACAGAGTTTATCAGGTCATGAAAAGAATCTTCCATTTGTTCCAGTTTCTTTATCCTTATGGGCAGGTTCTCTCTTATTCCCTGTTTCCATTTGACATAAAA
>JAGLWW010000062.1 GCA_023133195.1 Candidatus Aenigmatarchaeota archaeon | reverse complement strand
AGTGAGCTGTCAAAGTTCACATCAGTTTCTATCTGCCCTTCAAAATTTATTGTCACAACTTCTCCTGTAATGAGGTCACCGTTCCAGTTAAGCCTGTCAAAAATACCGTCAGAATCAGTATCTTCTCTTCCTATATAGCTGTAATTTGTTGCAGTAGGGTTGATTATATTCATGGCATCATTTCCGTCCATATCTTCAGTGACTTGGAAATGAAAGTCTGCTCCAAGCAAGTTGGAATTTGATGTAAGGTTTATCGTGAAATTCAGGGTGTTCAATGAGCCGTGTATGTCTATTCCGCCGTCCTCATTCACATAGCTCATTGACAGGTTTATTACAGGAGCAATTGAATCGTTTATTGTGTAAAAAAGAGCCTCACTACTATCTGTTGTGTTCAAATACAACCTTGTTTTTTCATCTCCTGTTACAGGAGAGGCCGCAGTAGCTCTGTGTGACCTTGCCCTTTCGTTACCTTCCGTGCCGGGTATGATTTCTAAGTTAGTTTCATCACTCCATGAAAGGTTGATTTCTATATATTGCAACACATCGTGGTTGTTCCCAATGGAAACGCTTACATACCCTATTTTCTCGGGTTCACTTTTCATGGTACCGTTCATGTAGAATTCTGCGTTGACGATTTCATCTATATATGTTTCAGGGGCACCTAGGACCTGGACAGGAATAAGGAAAAATAGAAATATTATAAGGACTAGGCATTTCTTCATAATCTAAATAAGAAAAACTTTAAATAAAAACTTAAGTTCTTATAAAGCCATTTCAAGCATTCTTTTTTTCGTTGTATAAAACTTTATATATTAATCAATGCAAATAGGATATACAAAGCGGTTGTACTGCTTTGTACAATATGTAAATCAAGGAACACCCCAATTTACCCCCCACCCCCACCTTTCCGTCTAAATTTGGTCATTTAAAATGAAGACAGAAACCAGGATATTGAAATATCTGAAAAGAAATAAGGACGGTGATACATTCACCGGTATAGCCCATGCTATCGGAGTTCACAGGCATACTGCCACCAAGTACATCTACAAACTTATAGGGGAAGGCAAGATAAGGATAAGGAATATAAGCACAGCCAAAGTCTGTTACCTGAAAGAGGGAGGTGACAAGGCTTGAAAAATTCCCCGTTTTATTCAGAAGTCCCGTATTTTCTCAGAATCGTGGCAATCTTAATGATACTTCTTTCATCAGAATTCCTTTTGGAATATCCGATGGACATAACCGGATTTTTGTTTTGGGAAGATATCAAGCATCAGGCTATTGGCTTGGAAATAACCGAGAGCGGGAGTTATACATGGATTTTGGATGAATACATAGACAATGTCAGTTTAATCTATGTCAAAGCGGACGGGTTCATTGTCGGTGACGAATCTGGTTACGCAAGGGTCTATCTGGAAGCCGGTGACGGAAGGAGATTTTTACTGGTAAATCACTCTATGGGCTTTACCGAATACGGACTGACTGGTTATGTTATAGGAGATAACGAAACCACAACTACTCAGGAAACCACAAGCACTGAAGAGACCACGACAACGGAAGAAACTACCACGACTGTTGACACAACAACGACACAGGATACAACCACCACTACAGAAGACACAACCACTTCAACGACTGTAAACACGACCACGACATCAACTGTCGACACTTCGACAACAACTGTAAATACCACAACAACCACAGAGGAAGCCACTACAACCATAAACGAAACCACCACTACACATGAGACATCTTCGACAGTCGACACTTCGACAACAACTGTAAATACCACAACTACCACGACGTTGGAATCACTTACAGTCTATTTTGAAGACGAGTGCAGGGAGACGTGCAACCTGACTGCGGAAGAACTGACACAAAATTACTATAATCTCGTGGTGGAACTTGAAAATGTCACGCTGAAGATAGAGAACATATTCTATATGTTTGAAGAAAACGCTACTGCAACCACGACAACCACGGTCAATACAACCACGACAATTATTGAAGAAAATATCTCAACAGAGTATCTAGTCGAGATTGATCCAAGGATAATTAATGAGTTCTTGAAAAAAGACAAAGTAAGAGTGATAATCAAGGCAAGAGACAAGAATGCGTACAGAAAGCTCTTAAAGGAAAGCATCCCGCAGATGATTGCGCTGAAATCGGAAAAAAGACCGAAAGGAGCCAAACCACAGGAGATAAAGGGGATAAAAAAAATGAATTTCATTTCCTTTGAACTGGACGAGGAACAATTTGAAATGCTAAGAAACACGAGCGATGTGCTGGAAATAAAGATAGATGAAGAGTTTAATCTTCTTATGGAAGAATCGCTGCCGCTGATAAGATTCAACGAATCTTTTGACGAATTTGGGCTTACCGGACAGGGCAAGTCCGTGTGCGTCATAGACACAGGCGTTACCGGAATAAATTACACGAGAGGATACGACTTCATAGACAACGATACTATTCCGGAGGACAACAACGGTCACGGGACTAAAGTAGCTGCCATAATAAAGACAATAGCACCGGATGCAGAGTTACTGGTCGCAAAAGTAATTGATACTGGAACGGGATACGAATCCGACGTTCTTATGGGGCTGGAATGGTGCATTGACCAGGAGCCTGACGTGATTTCTTTCTCAATCGGTTCCGGCGAATATGACGGATTCTGTGATTCAAATTTTGTCGCAAACATGAGCAATCAGGCATTTGAGCAGCAGATATTCGTGGTCGCAGCTTCAGGAAACGAGGGTAACAGAAGTTTCAAAGCACCCGCCTGCGGCTCAAACGTCTTTTCCGTAGGTGCAACGAACGATGACGATAACATAGCTTCCTTTTCAAGCGTGAACCCGATGCTGGATGCGTTCGCGCCGGGAGTGGACATAACAACAAACCAGGGAACAGATTCAGGAACCTCCTATTCAGCGCCGCACATATCCGCTTCCACTCTCCTTTTGCTGGAAAACGAGCCGCTAAACGTCACGGACATCAAATACAGGCTGAGAAGTACAGGAGTTCCAATTCTTTACACGTACAATTCAACGCTTTCCATAAACGTTTCGCGTCTGGACCTTTATGCTGCGCTAACGAACGAAAAAACCATGGAACCCTATGACTACACGTGGTACTGGCAGGCTGACGGTAGCGACGGAGGCGAATATACACCTCTTATACAAACAACAATAACTTGTTACAAGGATGCTTACGTCGCTGAAGCCTGGCCGACTACTAACTATGGTACTGATACTCAATTGGTGATAGACCCTAAACATGGACTTTTACCAATATCTCATCAAATAAATCGTTTCTATGTCGAGTGTTCTCTATCTTCTATTCCAAGCGGTTCGACTATTGTATCTGCAATTTTGGGGGTTTATTATTTTAATTATCCAAATAGTAATCCCTCGAGCCGTTACCACGAATGCAGAAATTTAACAGAAACGTGGAAGGAAAATGATCCGGATGGTATAGATTGGGATAACCAACCAAGTTATGGTCCAGTGGAAAATACCATTCAAATTAATGATTATGGTAGTTCACCTAATTATTATGGTTGGAAATCTTGGGATGTCAAAGATACTACACAAATCTATCTAGAGGAAACTAATTACGGATGGTTTATAAGCGACCAAAGCGAGGGTACCCTTTCAAGTTATGCAGCCAGATATCGTTCAAGTGATTATTCCAGCAACAGACCGAATATTACTGTTAGTTATACAGTAATAGAAGGAGAATCTTGTACTTTAGATTCAGATTGTACCGGTTCCAGAGTATGCAAACATGCAATAAATACGTTTCTTTCAGTTAAATATTGCGTATCTTTTGGTAAGAAATGTTCAAGAAGCGGTTATAGTCCGGGGTACGATACAGGGGACGTTTACGATGCCGGAGTTACTGCTTGGGTATGTAAGGGAGATGACCAGGGAGGGCACCCATGCTACGACTTAACCACTACCAACCAGTGTGACGAATATGGGAGCAGGTACTGCAACGGTGCTGGTACCTGGGTTTCTGGAAGCAGCAACGGAGTGGACGCGCAATGTACCGTTTGCGATGTTTGCGGAGGTACATCAGCTCTGAATGAAGGAAATTTAGCTTGTGATGCTTTTGTGGCAAGCGGTAGTGCGGACCCACTCGAATGCACTGACACGGGCATTGGATGCTCATCAGGTGACTGCGCGTGCGACGGAGTCGGTAACTGTGATATGGATGAGGGGTCAGGTCCGTGTGAAATAGCGGGGGATTGCGTTTCCAACAATTGCAGAAGTGAAATCGATTCATCAAATAAGTATTGCGCTGCCTCGGGCAGGGAATGCTCTGAGTTCTCCGCGGAGCATCAGGGATATATAGGAAGCACTTGTTCGTTAGGCAACAACGGAAATGCTGACTGGCTGTGCCAGGGCACAGATACCTCGTATCAATGCGGCTCCCCAGCAAACCAGTGCGACGAATGGTGTAGTGGGAGTGGGTTTAATAAATACTGCAACGGCGCTGGTACCTGGGTCACAGGGGATTCTGGAGGCACTGAATCTGCCTGTGAAGCTTGTAGTGAGTGTCCTGCAGGAAGCGG
>JAGLWW010000061.1 GCA_023133195.1 Candidatus Aenigmatarchaeota archaeon | reverse complement strand
AATACGCTGGTCTCAAAGGAGGAAAAGAATTTGAAGGAGAGGAAAACAACCCGATGTTGGGATGGCGTGGTGCGTCCCGTTACGTCTCTGAGTTTGAGCCGGCATTCAGGCTTGAATGTAAAGCTATAAAGAGAGTAAGGGACGAATTGAAACTAACGAATGTTATACCAATGATTCCTTTCTGCAGGACTATTGACGAAGCAAAGGGCGTCTTGAAAATAATGGAAAGCGAGGGCCTGAAAAGAGGCAAAAACTTTAAAGTTTACGTTATGGCCGAGATTCCATCAAACGTTATTCTGGCAGACGAGTTTTGCAAATACTTTGACGGATTTTCAATAGGTTCCAACGATTTGACACAGCTCACGTTAGGAATAGACAGGGACAGCGAGAAACTGGCAAAGACTTTTGACGAAAGAAACGAGGCCGTGAAAAGGATGATAGCGATGCTTATAAAGACCGCGCACAAGAATGGCAAGAAGGTAGGGATTTGCGGTGACGCACCAAGTACCCTGAAAGGTTATCTGGAATTTCTCGTTGGACTGGGAATAGATTCCATATCTGTCAATGCAGACGTAGCAATAAAAACGAAGTTTCGAGTCCATGAAATAGAAAAGAAATTGAAAAGGAAATAATTTAACCTGAAATAACGTTATTATAGTATGCAAAAAGTAAAGTTCTGCCTTTTGGACGCAGATTACATCAGAGACAAAACAGTAAGACTGTTAGGCAAGGATGATAAAGGAAAAACAATTTTCATTCTTACAGATTTCGAGCCATACTTCTATGCTCTTCCAGATAAAATCACCAAAAAACTCAAGGAAAGGATCCTTAGTATAAAAGAGCCAAAGGTTAAAAGGATAGAGGAAACAGAAAAGATTATTGGAACTGAAAAAAGAAAACTTCTTAGGATTTATGCTCTTGATCATACAGATGTTCCAAAGATTAGAGATGTGATAAAGGATTTCGAGGAAATAGGTCATAAAAATTGCTTTGAATATGCAATAAATTTCTACAAGAAATACCTGATAGACAACCAGTTCAATCCTGGAGAATGGCTTGAAGCCGAGGTTGTTTCCGGTAAAGCAAATAAAATCAAGAAAATTAAACCACTAAAAACCAAACTGAAGTCAATTTCTTTTGACATAGAAACTTACGATGAAGGTTCTGAAACGAAGATAACTATGATATCCTTCTTCGGAGAAAAGTTCAAAAAGATCCTTACATACAAAAACGATTCTTATCCAGATTACGTGGAAGTCCTAAGAGGTGAGAAAGAACTTCTTAACAGATTTGTGGAAGTGATAAAGGAGGAGGACCCTGATATAATTTACGGATACAACACAGATTCTTTTGATTTCAAGCTTATTCACGAAAGAGCCGAAAAAAACAAGGTTAAATTGGACTTATCTCGTGATGGTTCCGAGCTAAAGTTTACTAGGCGTGCACGCGCGAGTTCAGCAGAAATTCAGGGTCGTGTGCATATTGATTTGTTCAATTTCATCTCCAATATAATTTCCACCCAACTCCAGACAGAAGTCTTGGGTCTGGGTGAGGTTTCTTCCGAAATTTTAGGCGATGAGAAGATGGAGATGCAGCTTGAGGAAATTTTCGAATGTTGGAGAAAGGGGAAAGTAAAAAAATTGGCCGAGTACTGCTTAAAAGACAGTGAATTAACCTTCAGGCTTGGTGAATTCTTTTTGCCGCAAATCCTTGAGTTGTCCATGTTGATAGGCCAGACACCATTTGACGTGTCAAGAATGACTTACTCGCAACTTGTTGAGTGGTATCTCAGCAAGAGGGCATTTACAATGAACCGAATAATTCCAAATCAACCCAAGTACGAAGAAATTAAGAAAAGAAAGATGCGTCGCTCCTACACAGGAGGTTTTGTAAAGGAGCCGATAGAGGGTTTGCACAAAAACATAGCTGTCATGGATTTCAGAAGTCTTTACCCTACAATAATAGCCACCTATAATATTTCACCAGAAACTTTCAAAAAAGGCAACAAAATAAGGGGGTTTGGTGTTCCGGAGTCAGACAACTGGTTTTCTACTTTACCAAGAGGTTTTATTTCTTCTGTTATAGAAGATTTGATTAAAAAAAGAATGGAAGTCAAGAAGAAAAAAAGTCATAGACTCCATGAACAGGCCTTGAAAATAATAGCCAACGCCACCTATGGTTATCTCGCTTTCCCAAGTAGCAAGTGGTATTGCTACGAATGTGCAGAAAGTGCTGCTTCATTTGGAAGATTTTATATAAAGAAGATAATTAAAGAGGCCGAGGACGAAGGATTTCGTGTAATCTACAGTGATACAGATTCAGTTTTTCTTACCGTCGATAAAATCAGAGAAAAAATTAAATCTTTCCTCAAGAAAACAAACGAGTCATTGCCAGGAATAATTGAGCTTGACCTTCAGGGCTTTTACAAACAGGGAATTTTTGTTTCTACGAGAGCAGGTAAGGGAGCCAAGAAGAGGTACGCCCTGATTGATGACAGTGGTTTGACCATCCGCGGTTTCGAGACTGTGAGGAGGGACTGGTGCAACTTGGCCAAAAAGGTTCAGAGAGAGGTGTTGAGGTTCGTACTTGAAAAAAATGACATACAGGGTGCAACAAATTACGTAAAGAATAAAGTAGAGAAAATAAAACAAAGAAAAATAGAAATAAAAGATTTGGTGATTTATGAACAACTGACAAAATCCCTGAAAGACTACGAGCAAATCGGACCACATGTAATCGCAGCCCAGAAGATGAAGCAAAGAGGTAAGCCGGTTGGCCCCGGAATGATAGTGATGTTTGTCATAACCAAAGGTTCCGGCTCTATTAGTCAGCGGGCCGAGCCCTTCCAGGACGTAAAGATAGACCAAGTGGACACAGATTATTACATAAACAACCAGATAATTCCTGCCGCTATACGAGTCCTGAGCGTTCTGGGAGTCAGCGAAGAAGAGCTGAAAGGAGAAGGGAAGCAAGTAGGTTTGAAAAGATTCGGTGTATGATTATGGAAGATGTGTATTCTAAATTAGCTCGATACGAAGTTGAATGGTGGAAAGCTCATCATAGAAAAGATAAGAAAGCTCTTCTTGAAAATATGGCTAAGTTGTATCAGCTTCTTTATAAATTGTGTTATGAAGATGCAGTTGAGTGTGTAAAATATAGGATTGAAGCCGGAAAAGAGCATGATATTGCAGAAAAGTTTGAAGACGAGGGAAATCAGAATGAAGCAGACATACACTGGAATAAAGCAGAAGAACTAGTTAAAAAACACTTTAAAACTCTAATGAGTAATTTAAAAAAACAAAGTTGGTGTTTGAAATGAAAACAAGGAAAAGCTTAAAGTCTTGGAAAGATTAAAAGATTTCGTACCTAAGATATAAATTCATGGCTTACAAACTCTTTATATGGTTCCAATTTTCGGAAAATACGCAAAATATTATGACATTGTCAACCAGTCATACTTTAATTGGACAAACAAATCTTTCCTCAACTTTTTTGACTTGATATTTTCTAGAATGAAAAGCAAACCAAGAAATATTCTTATTCTTGCATGCGGAACCGGTAGATTTGGTATACCTCTAGCTAAAAAAGGATTCAATGTTACTTGTCTGGATATTTCTCAAGAGATGTTAAACGTTCTAAAAGAGAAAAAAGAAAAGGAAAAAATCGAAATAAAAATAGTTCAAGGAGATATGACTAACTTCAGTCTTGATGAAAAATTTGATATAATTCTTTGTATGTACAATTCTGTTTACGAGCTGGATGAAGAAGGATTGAAAAAAATACTGACACGTGTTTACAACCACCTAAATGAAGATGGGATCTTTATTTTTGATGTCGAGGACTTCTCCAAGAGAAAATTCCAGAAAGTATGGGCTGACAAAGAAGAGCTTACATGGATAAGATTTTATGAAAAAGATAACATACGAATTCAAAGGACTATATATGAAGTAATGGATAAGGAAAAAATGAACTTTAAATGGGATTCCTTTATGATAATTGATGATAGTGGTGAAATTAAAACAGTTCTAACACGCGACAAATTCCATCTTTTATCTTTTGAGGAGTGGAAAAAGTTGTTGAAGAGTAATAAATTCACAAAAATTGAATGTTATTCAAATAGAGATTCAAAAACAAAATTTAAAGAAGGAGACCAATTTTTGACGTTCGTTGTATGGAAATAAATTATATGTGATTATAATGGGAAAAGAAACAAACAAAACAAGTTTTGACGCTTCTTTTATGGTGATGTAAATGGAAAAGGAAGTTTTAGAAAAATACAAAAAGGCAGGCAGGATTGACAGAGAATGTTTAGAGTTTGGTTCAAAACTGATAAAACCTGGTGTGAAAATCATTGATGTGGTTGAACAACTGGAGGAAAAGGTAAGGAAGAGTGGCGTGGGCTTTTCTTTTCCCATAAATGTTTCCATAAACGAATATGCGGCTCATGATACGGCCGACATAGGGGACGAAAGGGTTTTTAAGGAAGGAGACCTGATAAAACTGGACATGGGAACATTGGTTGATGGATACATAGCGGACAGTGCTGTTACGGTTTCCCTTAATTCTGGCAAGGAAGAATTAATAAAGACAGCAAAAAAAGCTCTTGAAAATGGATTGAAGCTAATGA
>JAGLWW010000060.1 GCA_023133195.1 Candidatus Aenigmatarchaeota archaeon | reverse complement strand
CTAGGTACCCGTGGTGCTCTAAGAATCTTTGTTGCCGCTACATCTTCCAGACTTCTTCCTTCCCTTTTTGTCAGTTCCTTAGTCAACTCTTTTTCTTTATTTTGTACTTTAATTGCTGCTTTGGTTAATTTTGATTGAGTTTCTGTTTTGAAGCCGAGTTTCTTATCATAATCATCCAATTCCCTCAATTCTCTTTCAACATAATCCATTTTTGGAGTTCTAGAAATTGGTTTAGGAATAATAGGAACCATTTGTCTCTGCCTCTCTTGGTATAAGTCTAATAAAATTTTTCTATCAAAGGCTGAGAAGGATCCTTTATTCCTCCAAAAATCATTAAAAATCTCCTCTAATTCGTCAGAAGTTTTTGCTTTCTTTAGGCGATATTTATAATTACCATATTTCTTTCTATCAATCAAATATCCTTTCTTTGCCATATTCGCACCTTTAGTTAGTAAAGATTGGGGTGTTCTTCCTATACTTAATTTATTCATTTTGCCTTTTTTAAGCTTTTTTGCTTTTATTATCTCTCTTTTATCCATTATCTTCTGGAAAACTCTGCTTCCGGGAACATGCATCGAGGCAGTATCATCCTTGAGTAAACTTTTTTTAGGTTTTCTTTCAAAATGAGACTTCTTCACGTCATAAAAACCAAAAACCGTGTCTAATTTATTCTTAACTTCTAGTCTTATCGTATCTGGGTGAATATTATGTAGTTTTGAAATTTTCTTTTCCAATTCTTCATATTTTTCCCTTAGTTTTGGGTGTGTATTAATAATTTTTTTAAGTTCTTCTGGGCTTTTGGAATAAGCATCCTTTATACCATACTCTCTAACCATCATGTCTGCTAGTGCATAATATTTTGCATGACCCAGATAATCTAAATTCAATTTGTCTAAATCATTCAAGTAAGAATTAATTTTATCCAAGGTTGACCTTAATGGCTCTATCTTTTGTTTCAGTTTTTTGAAAGATTTCTCATCGTTCGGAGAGTTTATAAGTTCGTCTTCTAAAACTTCTAATGTTTTAGGTAATTTCTGTAAAAAAACTACGCGTTTATAGTGATTATCTATTGCCTTTTCAACATCTTTTAATTTCACACCTTCGTATTTTTTACCCTTTAAAGCTTTGATAGCAGCGTGTTTTCCGATTCTATCATAATACTCATGGTAATAATCGTCCAATTCCAGTTGAACGTGGTCTTTCGGTAAAACTTCTCCTTTGAAGGCATGCCCCAACTCAGCACCTATTGCTTTGGTTATACCAAACATTAATTCATCGTTAATTTTATAATTTCCACGAGAATCGGTAGGTATTTTTATTTTTACAATCTTGTCCCTATTTGAATAAGAAGATTTACCACTTTTGATTAACTTTATACCACGGACCGTGTCTCTTATTTTTCTCTTGGGAATACCTAGTTCCTTTGTCATCTTAGAGCATAAAACATTGTAAATTTTGTGTTCTATTTCTCTTTCCGTTTGATAATCTTTGTCTTCTAGAATTCCTGACATGCTTAGAAGTCTTTTTTTCTCTTGCTGCTCATAGTTTTTGGTCCTTTCCTTGTTGAGGCTTCTTTTTAAATCTTCGGAGATTTTGACTTTCTTGGCCATAAAAAAACCTAAAATGTTCCTTTGGATTCAGAGGCTTACATGGAAATCCGTTATTGTGTAACCGCCGGAGCCTGTTACTGAAAAAACTATTCTGTTCCTGCCTACTCCCGTGTAATCCTTTGGTAAGTTTATTTTTATGGTTTTGTCCTCTTCCAGTATTCCCTGAACCACCAGTGAATGCTTGTGACCGTCCGGATCCTCTACTGTCGCAACAAGGGATGTCGGCGTGCCAAAGATTTTTTCCACTTTGAACCTTATCTCACCTGGAAGTTTGCTGTGCTGACTGCTCGTTAATTCAAGTGTCATCTCAAGTTCTTCCGAAGCCTCTCTTTCCCAGAATATTATTATCTCTGCATCTCTTATCGTGAATTCTGTATCCTTATCAGAAACCATTTCCACGGTGTTCTTACCTTCTGTTATTACGCTCACATTTTCAGTTTCTATCCACTGTATTATCTTGGGAGTGTCGTTGAAAATCGTTTCTCCGTTCACTCTTACTATGAGGTTCCCGTCACCCTTTATCTCGTCAAAATTTAGGATTATTCTTCCCAAGGTCACTGGAACTTCGTCCTCGGAAACGTGAAAATCAAAACTCTGGGAAACTTCTCCCATGAAATCTGACTTTAACTCCAGCTTCTTTATCACATAAACTGTAGGCGCCCATATCCTCCATCCACTTGATTCTGCAGTGACGAGAAACGAGTTTCTTGGCTGAAACAGGGATCTGTTCAGCGGGACCTCAAAAGTTTCTCCGGACTTTACGGCTTCTGAATAAATCTCTTCTCCGTTAAGCCCTATCACCAGGTTCCCGTAAAGGTTCGTGTCATCTATTTCTCCGATGAGTATTACAGAAGACAGTTTGCTTAATTCATCCTCCGTTAAAGAAAAAATTCTCTTGTAATCAATTGTCTTAAAAATCCCGTTCTCTATCATCAAATTTTCTGTTTCCACAAATGATTTCTTCTCTGTTATATAACTCACTTTAAAGGGTTTTGTTCTTAAAGATATGTGACGAAAATCTTCAACCTCTTTTGTGCCAACAAAATTTCCCTTGGGAGCTGTTATTGTCGGCTCTGTTATATTTTCCCTTGTAGATGGAACGAATCTGTAACTGGGTTCTGTCCCAAAAAATTCTGTGTCGCCTAACAGCATGTAGAATCCAAAAAAGAGTAAAAGACCTACTATAAATACCTTTGTAAAACTTGGTACTTCTCCCATGGGGGCGCCTCCTTTATTCTATTTATTTTTAGAATGCCGTTGTATAAATATATTGGGTGAATATTGTGAAGATACTGAAAAAGAACCTTAAAAGAGGTCTTATAACTGTCAGGCTTGAAAATCCTGATGACGCATGGAAACTGGAAAGTGTGCTTGAGGAAGGGGATTTGGTTAGCGGCCGTACCTTGCGTAGTATGGAAATTCTCAGGGAAGATAAAAAAGAAAAGACAGGAAAAAAATCTGTGTTCCTTAAGATAAAACTGGAGAAAAAAGAGTTTCATGAATACTCCGGAAAGCTCAGGCTTATGGGAAAGATACTGGATGGTCCGGAGGACATAATTGGCTCTTATCATACGTTAAACGCGGAGGAAGGCAAGACAATCGAAATAGAAAAGGAATGGAAAAAATGGCAGGTAGAGAAACTTAAGAAAAGCCTTGTCAATCAGCCCAAAGTCCTGGTCTGCATCATGGATGAGAGGGACTGCTCCTTTTTTGAAATAAGCGAGAAGATAAAGAAAATAGCAGAGATAAGGAACGTCACTGCAGGAAAACAATTCGGTGCTGACTACAAAAGTTATTTCGGGAAAGTGATTTCATTTATGTTAAAAAAAGATTTTGAAAAAATAATACTGGCAGGACCCGGATTTGCAAAAGAGGATTTATACAAGAAAATGGGGGAAAGAGAAAAAGAACTTTCAAAAAAGATTACCCTTGACTCCTGTTCGCATACCGGAGAAACCGGAATTCAGGAAATCATAAAAAGGGGAACAATAGAAAGGGTTGGAAAAGAGTCGAGGATAACAAGGGAGACCAAACTCGTGGAAGAGTTCCTGGGAGAGATAGCAAAAGACGGGATGGTCACCTATGGAAAGGAAGAAGTGAAAAAAGCTTTAGAAATGGGCGCTGTTGAAAAATTACTTGTAAGTGAAAAAACACTAAAGGAAAATGAGAAACTGATGGAAGATGCGGAAAAGAGCGGTGCGAACATATTCATAATATCCGAGGAGCATGAATCCGGACAAAAATTGTCAAGACTTGGAGGAATAGCGGCCTTTCTCAGGTTCAGGATAAACTAGAATTCTATGTAAATCTTTTTTCTCTTTTTTCTTATGATTCCCTCTATAGTTCCTTTGCCTTCATAACCGGCATGCCTGCATAACCCGCTTATCTCTCCTGTAGAATCCTTTATCTTGTAAAGTACCCTGTTCTCCTCCGGCATGAACTCTGAACTTTTTATTTCACCGTCAATCATGACTTTCTTTCCTATATATTTTTCTGAGTCGTTAACTATTTCCTTTATTTTTGTAATCGGATTTGGCGGAGGGGGTAATCTAACTATTTTTGGCTTCTTCTTTTCCTTTTTCTTTTCATTGAAATAGAAGAATGCGGCAAGTATCGCTACTACTATTATCATGATTGATAATATCAGGTTTATATCTAATTTGAATTCAGGGATAATTCCTTTGCAATCTGCCGGGCAGTTTTCTTCCGTTTCTCCCGACTCACATATTCCGTTGCCGCATACCGCCTCTTCATCAGGCTCTGGTCTGGTTGTGGTCTCTGTCGGAGCTTCACCGACTTTACCTGCGATGGCAAAGTAGGAAAATTCTGGGAAGGTAGACTTATATTTTACCTTGTCTGCAGTTTCCTCAACCTTTTCCGTGTCAATCTTTTTCCATCCGCTGTCATATCTCCACAGGTTCATGCTAAATATTGAATTCTCTTCCATCCAGTCCTTTTCCACGGAGAAGTATAATACCACATTATTTGTTTTGCCTTCAATGTTTTCCGTGTCTATTTTCAGATAGTGATAAACCTCATAATCTTTTAGGGCCGGAACTTCCCACAGCTGCCACGGATTAATTCTTTCTATTATTATCTTACCATTGGATATGGTCTGGGACGCGTACACAATAATCTTGTAAATCATGCC
>JAGLWW010000006.1 GCA_023133195.1 Candidatus Aenigmatarchaeota archaeon | reverse complement strand
AATCTAATCACCGAACAGGAACATTTTTCTTAGGAAATCCACTATCAGTTCCAGGATTCCCCTGGTTTCCTGGATTTCTCCCTTTATATCGTAGCACTCGCCATCAGAGCAAAAGTTGCTTTTGCACTCGTAGTTGTTCATACAGTTGAAAGCTTTAAATATTAATGGTTTATATATGATACATATGGTTCAAAATAGGGACAATTTAGAACTGGAAATAATTTTGCTTTTGTTAAAGGGAGAAAATCATTTAAGAAATATAGCAAGAATTCTAAAAGTTCCGCACGCTACAATTCAAAGAAGATTGGAAAATCTAATAAAAGAAAATACCCTGAACTACAAAAGAGAAGGTAAGAACAAGGTTTTTTTCATAAAGGGAGGGTTGCAAGCAAAAAATTATGTTTTCAATGCAGAGAGATATAAATTGATTAAATTGTTAAAAAAATATCCTGAATTAAATATAATTATAGATGATATTTTAAAGAAAACCGATGAAAATATGGTTATTCTTTTCGGTAGTTATGCCAAATTCTCAGCGAAAAAAGACAGTGATATAGATATTTATATTGAAACAAAGAGCAGGAAAACCAAAGAAAAAACAGAATATGTAAACTCAAGAATCAGGGTAAAAATAGGAAAATTTGATATCTCATCTTTATTGATAAAGGAAATAATTAAAAATCATGTAATTTTGAAGGGTGTGGAAATATTCTATGAAAAAACAAAGTTTTTTGAGTAAACTCAAGGAAGATGGCAAGTTAGAACTGGTGGAAGCTTCTGAGGAAATTTGTAGTTCATACCTGGAAAAGGCAGATAATTGCTTAAAGTCTGCCAAAATATTATTAAAAAATGAACTGTATGAAAATTCTATTTCTATGTCATACTACGCTATGTATAACTCCCTGACCGCTTTACTTTTTAAAACGGGTATTAAATGTGAAAATCACTCCGCCTCTATTTTATTGCTTAAGAAAGTTTTCAATAAAATTGATTTATTCAAAAAGATATCTTCTACAAAGGAAGAAAGGATAGATAAACAGTATTATTTAACGTCAAAAGAAAACCTTGAACTCACAAAAGAATCCACTAAAGATATGATTAACGAGGCTGAGAATTTCTTAATTCAAATCAAACTTTTTATAAATAAATTGTGTATCGAGGAAATAGAAAATATTAGAAAAAGATTCAAATCTTTGGTTCCTCCCATATAAAAATTATTTAAAACCGAACAAGGACCTGAAGAAATCCAGTATCATTTCCAGGATTCCTTTGGTTTCCTGTTTTTCACAGCAAATACCATCGGAGCAGAAGTTGCTTCTGCATTCATAACTTCTGGTGCAGTATTCTCTGTTCTCCCTCTGCGGTTCTAGAACTCTTTCTGCGCTGCAGAAATATGGCCTGTTAGGACTCAGTGTCATTCTTGTACCCGGAGGGACGCATCCCTTGTAAAGGCAACCGTCGCACTTTCTGTTTTCCACAGACTCCTCAAAATAATCATTTCTGACAATAAAATAGGGAGAGGACCACATGCTGCCACTCCCTGTGAAAGTAGTTAATGTTATTTTAACGCCGTATACCTTGATTTCATACCCTGTCTTTATGTTGTATATCCGCCGGGATTTTTCAATGCCGTTTTCCTCAACGAAAATCTCCAGGTCAGCGCTTGGCGACTGGTCTATTTCAAGGAGCCTGAGTCTCAAATTACTGTAGACTTCGTTTCCGTAATCCTGTACAAGGATTATCTGTTCCAAGTTGGAGTTGAAGGAAAATTCCTTGTCCATTTCCACAATCAACTCTTCATCAAACGTTTCAAAAAGCTGGACTGTTTCTCCCGTAGCCGCCTCCTCTATTATGGCGTAACTCATTCCTTCATACTTTCCCAGACCGCCACTAGGAATTTTCAGCGGACAGTTGGAATCATTCAGGATGCATTCGCCCTGAAGAACAGTTTTCTCAAGGCCGTTTATTTTTAGATTGGCACCGTGATTGTTTTTCGAGTAATCGTAAATATGGCCCAAAAAGATTATTTTCAGGTCCCCGTACATGGCTGTATCTTGACCTGTCTTTTCCAGCATTACGTCTGGGAGGACAGTCTGGGAGAAAAGAAACAAAAACAAAACGGCCAAAAGCACTGCCATGGTTTTGTCTGCCATAATATTTTTCTATTTTCCTTATTTAAAACCGAACAAGGACCTCAGGAAATCCATTATTCCTTCAAGAATTCCCTTGGTTTCCTGAAGTTCTCCCTTTATGTCGTAACACTCCCCGTCGGAGCAGAAGTTGGTTGTGCATTCATAGTTGTTCATGCAGGTTTTATTAGTTTCTTTTTGGGTGTGCCATATTCCATCTATTCCACAATAAGAACTTTTATCTTCTATAACTGTTCTAGTTCCCTGAATAACACACCTATTATTTAATTTACATCCTGTTTCGCATTTTACTTTTGATTCTATAGGAATTGCCTCACATATGATTTTTTCACCATAACACTCGCAACCAACTGGACAATCTTCTTCAGTTACAGAAATTGATTCTTCTCTTGTTTTATTTTCTGCACCAACGTATAGAGAAATTCCGAATTTGTTATTCTTCTCATTAGTTTCCTCAATGTTGTTTCTGGGGTCTGCTATGGCAATTATATCAATTTTTCCTTTTATTGCTACTTCATCAGATCTGAATCCATAACCTGTTTCTATACAGGTCTCTCCAGGTAAAAGATTATGATTCATACAAGTATTTTTTACAAACACACTAAGTTGCGGTATTTGTACATTTACATCAAAAAATGAAGATTCAGAGTTTCCTATATTGACAATAGTTGCATAAAAGAATATTTTTGTGGGGTTGTTTTCGTTATCGAGTTTATATTCTATCTTATCAACTTTTAGATCTGGTTTTTCAATATTAATCGTACATGACTGATGGGTAGGCAAACAATTACAATCCTCGCTCCACCAGCAGTAATATGCATAATAGTCATCTGTACATTTATCTTTGTTCAAAACTTTACATGGTTCCTTGTTGCACGCTTGACCCACTGGCAAACAGTCACAGGTGCTCCACCAGCAAGTGTTCTTATTTAACTCACAATCTTCCCAAGATAAACCTTCACAATAACTTTCTTCGGCTGGTTCGCAGTCTTCCGGACAGTTTTTCGAGGTTTCCCCGTATGGACATCCGTACGCCATGCAGGTGTAATCCTGACACACTCCATCACCACAGTTTGGTAGGCAATCCTTTCTGCAATTGTAATCATCTTCAGGATACATACACTTGCTGTCACCGCAAGTTGTTTCTTCATATTCTTCTGCTTCACTTATACAAGCCCCGTTCTCGCAACCATGGAGACATTCATATTTCACCCATTTTATCTCTTCATCGGAGCAGTACTTCTCGGTAAGACTGTTGTCTGAGTTACAGTGATCAGAGAGGGACGTGCCTCCCATCGTGGCAGTGCCCTTTTCGTAGTAGTTTTTACCTCCATCTGTATCTGTGCATGAATCTGATATTGTTGATTCAGTTCCCGGTGCAAGCACGGAAATTGAAAATAAAACTAAAAACATTGTTACAAAAAGTCCTAAATACAGGTTTTTCTTTATCATAATTTGATTATTATTGGTATCTATTTAAAAATAGCGATTTTATTCGGTTTTCTCCGAATACACAATTTTTATTAATGTTAAGTTACAATTCTGTTTATGGAGATTACAAAAAAGACTATAAAGGCTCTGTCCTCGGATACAAGACTGGAGATATTAAAGATTCTTGTTAGGAGAAGAAAGATAGCCGCTGATATTTCAAAACAGCTTAAGATGGCCCCTTCAACGGTGAACGAACACATGAAGATACTTGAAGAGGCTGGCCTGATTCAGAGAAAAAATACTGGTCATAAATGGATTTACTTTGAGGTAACGGAACAGGGCCGGAACCTCGTGCAGCCCAAGTCGCCCATGCAGTTCGTGCTTATATTGACTTTAGGAATCGTGATGATGTTTATTGGAGGTTTTAGAAGTTTAGTTCCAAGTACGGGAGAACAGACTTTTGCGGTACCCATGGCTTCAAAAGGCATGGAAATCACGGAGGAGGCCGGGAGAAATGCCGTTGATACAGTTGCAGCAACTCCGGCCGCAGGAATAGACTGGCTGATTGTTCTGTTTGTGGTTGTCGGAATAATACTGGTTATAATTGGACTATATAATATAGTGAAGATGAGAAAGTGATTCAAGCTTTCAGAGTAACAACTTCTTTTTCTACGTAAGCTGAAGAAAGCTTGAAATCCAAATCAATAAGGATTTTGACTCTGGGGTTGTTCGTGTTTAGCTTGTACATTTCAGCCCTGCCTATTTCCCTGGTTTTTACGATTATCTTCTTTTCTTTCAGCTTTTTCCATATCTTGTCCATAGTTATCCTGGATACCCCTGTTTCATCGGAGACCTGGGTCTTGGAGTAATCAAACTCCTGAAAAGTCAGAAAAAAGTCCATGGTCTTGATTAAAGGACTGTTCCCGAATGTTTCTATGAATATTGATTTTTTTGCTTCTGGCATATCAATCAAATCATTTCTTTTATTTTATTATTTTATTATTTTATTAAATAATTAATTAATCTAATATATAAAGCTTATACATTTAATGTATAATTTCTATACATAGCTTTATATACCCCTTTGATAAATATTAAGCTGAATGACTATGGAAAATACTATAGAAGCCACTTTATTAAGAAAACTACATAAAATGAGATGCTGGGGTAAGCATCATATTTGCGAATCCAACCTTCCAAAGGGGTTCCCCAAGAATTTGTATAAAGAGGTTATGAAAGCGGCTGATGATTTGAGAAGAAGGGGTCTTTTGGTAAAACATCCTACTCATCACGAAAACCAGTGGCATCTAAACTGGGATAAGAAAGAAGAAATTGAAAGAATAATTAGGAATTGATATATTACTTTATTATGAGTAAGTTCAGGAAGAAGTAAACTTATAAAATTGTATTGGCAATTATTCTCATGGATGACGAAAAAATTGCTATTGATGTCGGTTCTTCCAGCGTAAAGGTTTATAAAATTAAAAAGGAAAGGACAGAACTTCTTTTCGTGAGGTCTATTTTCTTCAAGGATGGTTTTGACCCGGAAATCGGTATAGCCAAGGAAAAGAAAGAAGAATTGTTTGAACTGGTAGAAGAAGTGAAAAAATCTTACGGTAAATGTTCATTTAAGGTTATAGCTACATCGCAATTCAGAAAGCTAAGTCCGGAAGCACGTGAGAATTTTGTTGGTGAATTCTTTAAGAAGACCGGTCTGCGTTTTGATATCATCAGCCAGGAAATGGAGAGTCTTTATCTGGAAAAAGCTCTGGTAGGAAAAGCGGATGTAGAAGAACCAATACTCCTGGTGAATATCGGGGGCGGCTCAACGGAACTCATACTTATGCAAGGGATGAAAGCTGTGAAAAAAATAGATCTGGATTTCGGGGTAGGCACTGTGCTGAACCGATTCCATAAAATCAATGAAGAATATTCTGGCTGCACAGTGAAAGATATAACGTCCTTTGTGAAAGAAAAGCTGCCTGAAATCAAAAACAATGTTCGTTATGCTGTTTATACAGGAGGTGAACTGAATTACATGCAAATTGCCGAATACAATTTGGTTGCAAATAACTTGTTTGAAGATAAGGACCATCCCAAGAAAATCAGCATAGAAGATTTCTCTTTGAGAAACGAAGAAATATTCAGTTCAATGACATTCAAGGAACTGGAGAACAAAATGCCTGAAAACCCTAAATGGGTGCACGGTTCCCGGGCATGCAGTGCCCTAGCCCAGGCCATTTTTGAGAAATATGGCATAAATTTTATCATTCCGTCGGATTCAAATATAATACATGGTTACGTGAGAGAAGAATTGAAATAACATTTATCTCTTCTTTGGCTTGGCGGGTTTTGAAGTATTTCCAAGAAACTGGCTCACGGACTCAAATGCCCTTAAAACTTCCAATGGTATTGCAAATACCACAGTGTTGCTCTGGTCAGAACTCAAATCGTTCAGACTGTTCAGCGTCCTAAGGTGCAGTGCTCCGGGTGAACCGTGAAGAGTATTTGCCGCCGTGGCCAAATCCTTTGAGGCAGTTACCTCTCCCTGCGCCTTGATTATAACAGCACGCCTTTCACGCTCGGCTTCAGCCTGCTTTGCCATTGTCCTTTTCATGTTCTCCGGCAGTTCTATGTGCTGGAGCTTTATTGCGACCACGTCTATTCCCCACTCGTCTGTCTGCTCGTCAACTATTTCCCTGATTTCCTTTGCTATTTCTTCCCTGGCTACAAGAACCCTGTCCAGCTCCGAGTCGCCTAATACATCTCTTAGCGCTGTCTGGGCGTAGTTCTTAGTGGCCATGTGATAGTCCTGTATGTCAAGTATAGCTCTTTCCGGATTCAGGACCCTGAAGTAAACAACTGCATCTATTTTCACGGGCACATTGTCCTTGGTCATTACTTCCTGGACCGGTATGTCCACGGTAATAACTCTCGTATCTAGTTTAATCAGCTTTTCAAATACAGGTATAACGTAATTAAGACCTGGCCCCAGCACGCCTGTGAAGCTTCCAAGCCTGAAGCGTATTCCTCTTTCATACTCGTAGATTATCTTTATTCCCGAAAGGGATACAAAAAATATGACTAATGTAAGCGTGTAAAGAAGATTTTGTAAAGCATAAAGTATTAGCGACAGGACAAAAAAAGCTATGGGAAACCACCAGCTCGGTGACTTGGTGGTAAAAGACGCCTTTTTGGTTTGCTTGGTTTTAGCAGTAGCTGCACTCGATGACATATCACACACCCGTTATAATAAACTGACTTCACTTATATATAAAATTTAAGGAAAATTTTATTGCGTTACTGCTTGCTTCTATAAATCTTTTTTCTACGTAATAATTACTACAAATGGTGAAAAAACTTTATATAATATAACAGTGTTATATTATAACTTAAAAAATTAAAGGAGGGATATTTATGAAAATTAGAATTATGTTAGTAATAACAACAATAGCTTTAATGTTAACAGCAAATACAGTGATGGCATATACAGAAGAAGACCCTTTAGAAATTACACTATTGGCAGGCCAGTATATAGACGCTGGTGACGTCTTAGTCTGGAACGATGCAGATAATATCTATGTTAAATACGAAACCAACGGTGTATGGGAATTGACGGAAACCCACCTTTATGTGGGTAAAACCAATCCCGAGGAACTGACGAGCGCACCAGGACAGTTTCCATATAGCGAAGAACACAATCCGGCAGAAACAGAGTGGACTTACACAATACCACTTGCGGACATAGACTCTTACAGTTTAGAATTGAATAAAAAAGGAAAAACAACCGGTAAGTGGATTGCTGATGGAAGCTTTGGATTTGAAATTAACGATATGGTTTACATAGCAGCCCATGCAATAGTACAGAAAGAAACAATCATAACAGAGGCACCATACTACGCAATAAGTGTCTTCAATTACAGCCAGGGTCTTAGAAAGGATGGTACTCCAGTTAGGCCGGAGCGTTCTGTTCCAGAGCAAGGATTAGAATATGAGATTGGTCGGGATGAGCACAATTTCTTCAGTCTTGGATTCGGTGGTTGGATTATAATGGAATTTGACTGCCCTATCAGAAACGGTGAAGGCAACGACTTAAAGGTCATAGAAGATACTTGGGGGGGAAATTACCCACTTGAAGAAGCTGAGGTATATGCAAGTGAAGATGGAATAAATTGGATTCTCCTTGGAATTGCTGATAACACAAACTTAGATGTTATTCATACAATCAGTGAATTTGACTTGGGTGATTTAATGTCTGCTAGATTTATCAAAATCGTTGATGTAACAGACCCATCAATACACAATGATAATGCAGATGGATACGACCTCAATGCTGTCCAAGCGTTACAAGATTGTATTGAAATTCAGGAAGAGACTGGCTGGGGCGAAGGAGACTATATAAGGGAAGACAAGAACTGGGCAATGTACTATGAGTACACTATACAGGAAGAACAAGATCTAGTGGACACAATAGAAGTGCCAGCAAAAGGATATATCGTATCATCTATGGGTTTAGAAGAAGGTAAAGAGTATATCTTGGAAGCCGTAGGAACAGCATTCGCAGGAGGAAAATATACCGAAGATATAGAATTCGATGCAAAGTACTCTATCACACACAGCAAATTAGATGATACATGGACTGATACAGTAACAGACTACGAATCCTATGGTACAAATTTACTTGAATTAAAAGTTAATGACGAATTTATCGATTGGGGAGCATACAACGAAGATCACAAGTACTATTGGACCCTTACTGGAGACGGTGAGTCGATAGATTTACAAATTTACGACATTTATTACCCAAACAACGTAGGATTCTTAACAGTAAACATCTACGAACTGCCTTAATAAAAGGGACTTAAAAAGTCTCTTTCTTTTTTTATTTTTTAACTGATTAGCAGAAAGAATATAAATGGCCGGATTAATCTATAAACATGGCCTTTGATTTTTCACAAACCTTTGCTCAGATATCCAGTTTGCCAATTATGAAATACACATTTTGGAACAATACCACTTTTGATTACCTGATTGCTCTTGTAATCTTTCTTGTGGCGCTTGCCATATTGAGGATTTTCAAGTACGTGATAATAAAGAAACTGAAGAAACTGGCCAAAAAGACAAAGAATGATTTGGATGACATGGTAATGGAAGCAGTGGAAAAAGTCTTTGTACCGCCTTTCTATGCATTTATTTCTCTGTATATTTCATTGCAGTATCTTACGCTTACGGAAACGGTGGGATTGTACCTGTATTATTTTCTTGTATTCATAGGAACGTTCTACGGCATAAAGTTCGTGACAACCTTCATTGACTACACGACAAGAAAGTTCCTGGAAAAAGAGGAGAAGAGAGAGAAAAAGAAGGTAGATAAGTCTGTCATAAAGCTTTTGAGCAGTTTTGCAAAAGCATTCATGTGGGTTATAGCGGCATTGTTGATACTTTCAAATCTGGGATATAACATAAACACGTTGATAGCAGGTCTTGGTATTGGAGGTTTAGCAATCGCGTTTGCGTTGCAGAACGTTCTCTCGGATATATTTGCTTCTTTCTCAATTTACTTTGACAAGCCTTTTGAGACGGGAGACTACATAGTTATAGGAAGCGATTCCGGCACCGTGAAAAAAATCGGGATAAAGTCCACCCGCATCCAGACTTTACAGGGAGAAGAGTTGGTGGTATCAAACAGGGAACTAACGGAAACCAGGATACACAACTACAAGAAGATGAAAAAGAGAAGAGGCAAATTCTCTTTTGGCGTGGAATACGGAACACCGACGAAGAAACTGAAAAAGATTCCGGAAATTGTGAAAGGAGCCGTGAACGGGGTAAAACTAGCAGAACTTGACAGGGTGCACTTCACCGAGTTCGGGGATTTCAGCCTGAATTTTGAAGTGGTCTATTACGTTAACAGCAAAGATTACGCAAAGTACAGGGATATCCAGCAGGAGATAAATTTGAAGATAAAGGAAATATTTGAAAAGGAAAAGATAAATATGGCATTCCCGACCCAGACAGTTTTCCTGAAAAAGTGAAAATATTTGGGGTGATTTAATGGAAAAAAAGAAAAAAAGTCATAAAAAATCCAGATCCAAGATTAAAAGGAAATTCTCTAAACAAAATCAATTAGAAAATATTATGTTAGAATATTACACCCAAATATTAGAAGAAATGAGAAAAAAAGAAAAACTGGAGAAAGAAATGGGAAAGATGTGGGAAAGGCTAAAAAATCTCAGTGATAGCAATGTTTTGAAAGATGTTTCTAAAATAATAGAAAAAAACTGGGATATTATAAAAAATTCTGGAATTCCGAAAAATCCTTTTGATTTGGCCTCTGTTAGAAAATATTTTTTGAAAAAGAAAATAGATTTGGACTTAATTTTCACTGATAGAATTAAAGATTCGGGATACTTCAAAGAATATGGGTTAAAGGAATATATGAGATGGAAAGGAGTTGTCTCTGGAACAAAAGGAAAAATCAGTGAATTGATGAAAAAAGATGAGGACAAAAAGTTGAGAGAAAAAATAAATTTGATATTTAACAAAGCCTTTGGAGAAGGCATGAAAAACGTTTCCAGTTCTGATGTAAAGTTAATTGCCGATAAACTACATGAAGACATTTCAGGAAAATTGGATTTGGTCACTGAAGCTGTTTCCAAAAAAATAGACGAAAAAATAAAGAAAATACTTACCGAAAAAAAGGAATTCAGGAAAGGAGGCAGGCATCCGATAACAAAATCAATACGCGACAAAGTTCTAAAGAGAGATGATTACACGTGTGTGAAATGCGGAACAGATTTTAATGAAACTAAATTGCATGTAAAGCATATTATCCCTTTATCCGAGGGCGGAAACAATGATACGAAAAACCTTCAGACTCTCTGTGAAGACTGTTACCTGGCCGAAAAAAGAGAAGAGGAAGAGAAGAAAAAAGAAGGGGACGACCAGTACGTGAGAATCGACTCTGTCAGGTGAATCCTAGGTTTAAAAACCTTCCCGACCCAGACTGTATTTCTGAAAAAGTGATAACTATAAGTCTTTTTATTTTGAAGTTATTAACATGTCTTTACCTACTCCAGAAGAATTGATGAACGATTATGACAAAATCGTGAGAGAAAGAAATGAGGAGCATGAGGAAAATAAAATATATATTGATGAAGATTATAGTCCAGCAGATCTCACTCCAAGGTATTTACGCGCTGACGAACCATCTGAAATTTTAGAGGATGAATTAAAGGAAAAACTGAAAAAATTTAAAGATAAAAAAGAATTGAAAAATATACTAGGAAATATAGAAGAATGTATACGAGAATATTATACAAAGGGTATATTTGAAATATACTATGTTCGGGATAAACGCTTCTAATTTTTTTATATAACAAAATGAAACTTTTATAGTGATTCAATGGGTTACGTCAACCTCAGATACAAACCTTCTAAGAATGACTTGGTTTGTAGCTTCAGGGTGGAGCCGAACCATATTTCTTATTCCAAGGCTGCCGAAGCAATAGCGGAAGAAAGCTCTATCGGGACATGGACTGACTTGAAGACAATGAAGCCAAGCATACAGAAAATCGGCGCGAAGGTCTTTGAGATACACGGGAACTGGATTAAGATTGCCTATCCTTCCGAATTGTTTGAAAATGGAAACATGCCTCAGATTATGAGCTCTATAGGCGGGAACATCTTTGGAATGAAGGCCCTTAACAAGCTGAGGCTGGAGGACATAAAATGGCCGGAGAATATAATGAAAAGTTTTATGGGGCCTAAGTTCGGGATACAGGGCGTAAGAAAAATTCTGAAGATAAAAGACAGGCCTCTTGTGGGAACAATAGTAAAACCGAAGCTCGGGTTGTCTTCCAAGCAGCACGCGAAGGTGGCGTATGAGGCATGGATTGGAGGACTGGATTTGGTTAAATCGGATGAAAATCTGACTTCGCAAAAATTTAACAGATTTGAGAATAATGTAAAAGAATGCTTAAAAATGAGAGATAAAGCTGAACAGAAAACCGGAGAAAGAAAAATTTATGTTCCAAATGTCACTGCAGAAACTAAGGAAATGATAAGGAGGGCAAAACTAGTAGAAAAGGAAGGAGGAAAATGTGCTATGATAGATATAATAACTACAGGTTGGTCGGCTTTACAAACCTTGAGAAACGAAGGTTTAAATTTAATTCTTCACGGACACCGTGCGGGACACGGAGCATTTACAAGAGGCAATCATGGAATTTCAATGTTGGTAGTGGCAGATATAGCAAGATTGCTTGGAATAGACCAATTGCACATAGGAACAGTTGTCGGAAAAATGATTGGAGAAAGAGAAGAAGTTTTGCATATAGAAGATGAGATTGAAAAAAAGTTTGTGAAAGAAGGAGAGCATACATTAGAGGAAGATTGGGGCAACATAAAACCTGTTTTTGCGATTTGCTCTGGTGGATTACATGCAGGACTAGTTTCAAAACTAATTAAACTTCTGGGTAAAAACATTATCATCCAGGCAGGTGGTGGAATTCACGGGCATCCAAAAGGAACCAAAGCAGGGGCTCTTGCTATGAGACAGGCACTTGAAGCGACCTTAGAAAATATTACCCTGAAAGAATATGCAAAAGAACATAAAGAACTAATGATTGCGTTAAAGAAGTGGAGTTAGGCTCCAAGATATTTTTTTGCTTCTTTGTACATCAGCAGGCTGGCATAAAACATAACAATCGGACCTATTGATTTTAGAAGTACGTATACCATATAGGTTGATGTATTCGGAACCATCAGCTGGACGTTGCCTGAAAGTCCGGCATAAGATTCAAGTCCCTCGTGAAAGATTGCGAGCAAAAGCAGACCCCAGACAAAATAATATCTTCCTTTTGGTTTTACCTTTCCCTTGTAGTACATCCTGAAAATTTTCCAGTTTATGACACAGGACAATATTATAATCACGGATGTGATAAAATCTCCAAGCACCAATGGGTCTGAAATCATATTACTCAAAAAGATTTGTAGTTTTTTTAATAAATAGTTTTATCCGCTCCAGTTGAATGATTTCTTGGGTTTTTTTTCTTTTATTTTATCATATATGGAATTTAGTATAGAGCCTTTATCCATAGAAACTATACTTCCATCAGATTTCATAATAGGCTTAATCCCTTCACGAGTCTTTTCATAAGCACCCAAACAATCATACTTACCAAATAGTTTTCCTTCAGAAAATTTGAAACATATGTTAGGATGTATTTTGCTTTCGAAATAATACCTATCTTCATCTTCCGAAAGTTTGTCTTCCACGACTTCAAGTCTGTAGTGCTTCCAAAGAACGTAATTCCATGCTTCCTTAAAAGTTTGGTTCAAGGAATCTCTGGCTCCTTTTAATTTCCATAGTTCCCAGTTGTTTATTTCATCCAATACCTCTCTAAAATACGAAACTTCAGAATATTCCATAAATCCCCAATAACAATAATTATAATCAAAAGCATAAATCTTTTAATAAAAGAAAAATCAAGATAATTTTGGTGGTATTTTGCTTAAGGTAAAAAAACTTGACATGGATGCAGGCAACTTATACATCGTTGTTCTTAATGAAATTACCCTAAAAAAATTCAATCTTCATTCACTTGACAGGGTGGATGTCATAAAGAAAAGGAGAAAACTCACGTGCATAATAAATGTCAGTAACAGGGTTGTTGATTACAGTGAAATAGGCCTTTACAAATGCGTGGCCGAAAAACTTGGGGTATTAAACGGAGACCATGTTGATATAGAACTGCAGATGGAACCCAAGAGCATCAAGTACATAAAGGAAAAACTTGACGGCAAGAGCCTTAACCGCAAACAGATAAGACAGATAGTCAGGGATACTGTGGAAAGGGATTTGACAGACGTGGAAATTGCAGCTTTCATCACGGGATTGGAACTGAATGGCATGACCATGGAAGAGGCTGAACATTTGTCAAAGGCGATGGTAGAGACTTCAAAGACCCTGAATTTTGGCAGGAAAGTTTACGACAAGCATTCAATTGGAGGCATTCCGGGGAAAAAGGAGACGTTGCTTATAGTTCCCATAGTTGCAGCTGCAGGGCTGACCATACCAAAGACTTCCAGCCGTGCAATAAGCTCCCCCGCAGGAACGGCCGATATCGTCGAGACAATAGCTGATGTTGAATTCAACTCTGAGGAAATAAAGAGAATCGTGAAGAAGTGCAACGGGTGCATGGTCTGGGGCGGGGCCGTGGATTTGGCACCTGCAGATGATATTTTTGTAAAGATAGAATATCCTTTGAAAATAGACCCCCTCTTTCTTCCTTCTGTCATGAGCAAGAAAAAGGCGGTTAATGCAAAATATGTAGTTATAGACATACCGACAGGAAGAGGAGCTAAGATAAAGACATTCCTGGAAGCCGATAAGATTGCGGAAGATTTTATAGAGCTTGG
>JAGLWW010000059.1 GCA_023133195.1 Candidatus Aenigmatarchaeota archaeon | reverse complement strand
CCATTTTTTATGTATTAAAGAAGCAACCCGATTGTTATAAGAGTGATTCCTATAAGGAAAGTGAACAGGTAGCCTGCTATTATCCTTGGTATAATCTTCTTCAATCTCTTGATTTTCCCCAGTTTTTCTTCAAATATCTTAGTCGGGGGAAATATCATCTTCACGAACTTGTCTATCGGTAATATTATCTTTTCGGGGAGCAGCATGCCGATTGCAATTGCTATCATAATCTGTATTCCCCAGTCAGGAAAGATAGGAATGCCTATAAGAAGTCCGGCTGTGATGAGGCTGGATTTCAGAGTTTCAATCAACATAATTATATATAGACATCTCTTTTAAAAAGATTTCATGGACATTCTTTTTGAACTGGTACTTGGGTTCTGGATAATAATACCCGCATATGCAGCCAACGGCTTCGCGCCACTGGCCCGGGGCAGAAGAAGGATTGACTTCGGAAAAAAGTTTTTTGACGGAAAGGATTTGTTTGGCTCCGGAAAAACATGGGAAGGATTAATTTTTGCCGTGGTCATGGGCACACTATTTGGATTGCTTGAGGTATATCTTTATCCCACTTTAAATCCAATAGCTCTGGAAGCCGGATTTTCCCTGCAGAAAATTTCTATTTCTTCAGTATTTTTCGTGGCTCTGGGTGCCATGCTCGGGGATATGGTGGGTTCTTTCATAAAAAGAAGGATTAACATAAAGAGAGGCCAGTCCGCCCCGCTTTTAGACCAGCTTGATTTTGTTTTTGGCGCTTTCCTCTTCGCATCTTTTTTCGTTCACGTATCCTTTCTCTCTGTTTTTCTCTTCGTTTTAATAACCCCGTTTCCCCATTATCTGGCCTCCTTTATAGGTTATAAAATAGGTGTGAAAAAAGTGCCGTGGTAAAAATGAACTATAAAGTTAAAATAGACCTTCATACGCATTCCGTTTACTCGAAACACATCATTTGGGGAGACGAGGCTTTCGGAACTCCCATGCAAATGATTCATATGGCAATAGAAAAGGGACTCAACGGCCTGGCAATAACAGACCACAATTCTGTCAGGGGAGCCTTGGAAGGTTTGAAATATGTGAAAAAACTAAAAAATTTTCTTCTCATACCCGGAACCGAGGTAAGTTCCCTCGGTGGACATATAGTAGCCTTGGGAATCAAGGAAGACATACCAAGAAAGCTCACTATTCAGGAGACCATAGACAGGATACACGACCTCGGAGGGATAGCCATAGCAGCCCACCCCTATGCAGGCTGGCCAAGGATCGCCTCCCTCAGGGATGCCATACGCAAGTACAAGTTTGATGCGATAGAGGTTCTTAACGGTGGGACACGTGTAAGGGCCAACAGGAGAGCATACATGATTGCAAAGGAACTTGGTCGTCCGGTTACGGCCGGCTCCGATTCCCATTACTGGAGGGACTTAGGTCTTATTTACAACGTAATAGATTGTGAGCCGACAACAGATTCTGTTCTCAGTGCCATAAAAAAAGGAAAAGTTGTCGTCAGAGGCAGGCCCTTCGGGCTTTACAGCAAGTTAAGGCTCGGCACAAAAAAAGTTCTGCGTTCAATAACCAGCAGGATTTAGTTTTTTATAAGCTCTTTCAGGGCTTTCTTGTTCTTTATCATAAAATTAAAAAGGGCGATAATTGTTATTACAACAACCAGCAAAAGCATGGCGTTAAGCACCAGAACAAAATTCTGGCCCAGTTTCTGGGGGAACGCAAGGTAAAGAATAGATAGGAATATTACAAGAGACTGAAGCGAGAACTTGGTCTTTCCTCCCATGTTCGCCCCGACTATCATATCGGTTCCTGAAAGCGAGGACCTGAGTCCGTTCATGATAAACTCCCTTGCAAGTATTACCAGGACCATCCACAGCGGAAACAGTTCAAAAGATGCGAGCAGAATCAGGCAAGACAGCACAAGTATCTTGTCCGACACGGGATCAAGGAAGTTGCCGAAACGGGATTTCATGTTTTTGTGGACGGCAAACCACCCGTCAAAGTAGTCTGTGATTACGGCTACAGCAAACAAAACAAGAGCGTAAATCCTGAAACCTTCAAGATATATCAACATGAGAACAAACGGGGTAAGAATCATTCTCAGCAGTGTTAGCTTATTGGGAAGATTCATATTTCTCATCCAAATATTTCTCGGTGATTTCATTGACAACTTCAATAGATTCCATTATCTGCTTCAGACTGGGATTTTTAATTGGCTTGTATGTTTTAATTACGTGCTCAAATGCATCTTCAATATCTTTCACACTTTTAACGGTTTTGTCATCTTTATCTATGAAGTGCCCCACGGAAATTTCTCCTATCGCATTTAATGCAGCCAGCATGGTACTGTTGTCGTCAGCGTATTTTGTGATTTGGTGATAGAGGGGAAACTTATCCGGCACGGGAGGACCCTCCAGACTCAAGACCTGACTTGTTGCGTCAAAATAATCATTCTGTTTTTCCCTACCGTCCTTGATTCTGAATTCCTCTTTCAGGTTTATTTTTGGTACTTCCTGCTCATCCACGTGCGTAAGAGCCCAGAATATCTTATACCTTGTATCAGATTCGCCAAACCAGTAATATTCTTTTTTTCTCCCCCTTTCTACAGTTTTTATCCCGCCATGTATCTTTGATTGTCTGTGAATCTTGGTTTTTATCTTTTCCGATGTCACGCCAAACAGATTTTTTATTTGTACAAACTCGTGGGCCTTATTAATCAGTAAAGCGGAGTATCTATTCATCCGCGGTTTCATATCAAAAGTTGGATGACCTCTCGTATCTTCTTCTGTAGAATTTATTATTTCTTCTCTTGATTTTTCGTATAAAGCTCCTCCCGAACAAGGCAAAATAATCTCCTTTATCTGGCTGGTTGGTATGTTGTATTTTTCACAGCAAATGTAGATAGCGGCTGGCTCGTCGTCAAGAGGAATCATCCTTGACCCGGTGGGACTCTTCGGGTCAGGTATTTTTTCTTTAGCAAGATTTGTTATATAGTCTCCGGTAATCATTATGGGTTCCTTGTTTGCGATGAGAATTGTTTTTCCGGCGTTTATAGCATCGACTGTGGGCATTATTCCGGCCGAGCCATAAAGAGTATTTATAAACACATCATAATGACATTTTTTTATTAGTTCCAGATGACCATCTTCTCCTGAGTAAACGGGAATATCAACTTTTCTTGCAAGTTCATTCGCCTTGCCTACGTCAACAACAGAAACAGCTTTTGGATGGAATTGGTTTATTTGCTCCTCCAATTTATCTATACTATTCTTACACCCGAGATAAGCAACATCTATTTCATAACCATGTTTTTGTAGGATTTCTATACAATCCAGAGTTCCCTGGCCCATGCCACCCGTTGAACCGTCAACATAAAAGCTTTTCATGGTCATTATTTGGGTTGTAAGGTATTTATATTTTATCATATCGTAAAACGTTCTCCAACTCCATTTTTATAGCCCGCCCCCATATTATATAGGCGATATTCTTGCAGAAACCCACTGAAAGACTTAAAAGAAAAATAGAGAAGGAAAATCTCTGGATTTTTATACTTAGCTCTTTGAAGGGGGAAAAGAAATGCGGCAAGGAACTGAAGGAAATGGTTGAGAAGAGGTTTGATTTCCTTACAGGCAAAGTCACAGCATACAAAGTTTTGTATCTTTTGGAGTCAGGCGGTTACGTCAAGTCCAACAAGTCCGGAAAGATGGTGTACTACGAGATAACGAGTAAAGGAAAGAGAGAACTAAGGTTCGGAAGAAATTATCTAAAGGGACTGGAAAAGACATTATAAATATAAAAACCAAATAATTCTTATGAAAGAAATTATACACTTGCTTTCCCTGACAAACCTGTCTCTGGGATTCTTGTCTGTATTCCTGTCAGTTCAGGGACATTTTCTTTATGCAGCCTTTTTTATGGTGTCAGCCGCTATTATTGATATAGCACATTTAAGCACATCAAAACTGATGAAGAGCGATTCAGTCTTCGGAAAGGACCTGAACAACATTTCCGGTATGGTTTCTTTTGCGGTTGCTCCCGCGGTATTTTCATATCTGGTTCTTTTCGAGCAACTGGCTTATCCGCTTACTTATTTGTTCCTGGCCATGCCTCTGGCCCTTATATTATCAGGAGTCATAAGGACCGCAAGGCTTAACTCGGGGGAGATAACGTCATGGCACGGGATGAAAATAACTTTCAATACATTGATACCGGTTCTTTACATATTCAACATATTCAGCATTTTCTTGGT
Organism: Candidatus Aenigmatarchaeota archaeon; assembly: GCA_023133195.1. Classification (GTDB taxonomy): domain Archaea; phylum Aenigmatarchaeota; class Aenigmatarchaeia; order PWEA01; family JAGHBM01; genus JAGLWW01. The sequence goes on along the minus strand of JAGLWW010000059.1, from coordinate 601 downwards.
TTCCGGCTGGATGATGTTGTCCACGGTTTTCATGCTCAGCAAGTTCAACCTGAGAAGTCCTTCTAGGAAAAAGAAGTTGGGAAAGAATGTAGAACTGAAGGATGACTACGAATTCAATAATGCGAGAAGCAAGTATACGGTGGATACGGTCGATGAAGACGAGGAGAAGCAAAGAAAAAAGTTTAGAAGAAGAAAAAAGGTAAAGGAAGAGGAAGAAACGCCTCTGGTTCCGTTATCTATTTTTGGGGATTGATATGGAGTTTCTGGACAAGTATTTCCTTGAGCCCATGGGTCACTATTACACCCTTCCGAACACAATAGTCTATTCGATTGTTTTCGTAATAGTTGTTTTTCTTGTATACAAATATCTGCTTAAACGTATGGAACTATTCGTTCCAAATTTTGGAATCAAGGATTCCAAAAGAATGAAATTCAAGATTGACAAGAACTTCATGCTCTCCCTCGTGCCTTTCATACTTCTAGGGGGAATAATGAGGTCCCTTGAAGATGCGGAGTTTTACCAGGGGTTTATGTTCGTGTCTCCTGGTATTTACGTTACGATATTTTTCATAACTTTGGGCTCCCTTCTAGCTTCTGTCCT
>JAGLWW010000058.1 GCA_023133195.1 Candidatus Aenigmatarchaeota archaeon | reverse complement strand
CTGTTTATGGACTATGATGACCAGGAACAGGAAAGGGGGATAACAATCTTCTCTGCAAACGTTTCTATGGTGCATGATTACAATGGTCAGGATTATTTGATAAATCTCATAGACACCCCGGGCCACGTTGATTTTGGTGGTGACGTGACCAGGGCCATGAGGGCAGTGGACGGCGCACTTGTGGTGATATGCGCTGTGGAAGGGGTGATGCCGCAGACTGAAACGGTATTAAGACAGGCTCTCAAGGAAAGGGTAAAGCCGATTCTCTTCATAAACAAAGTTGACAGGATGATAAAAGAACTGAAACTCACTCCAGATGAAATGCAAAAAAGATTTATGAAGATGATTGCCGACGTAAACATGCTCATAGACAAATACGCGGAAAAGGAGTATAAGAAAAAATGGCAGGTTAATGTCAATGATGGCTCTGTCGCTTTCGGGACTGCTTACAGAAACTGGGCAATTTCCATCCCTTTTATGAAGGAGACTGGAATAACCTTTAAGGATATCATAGATTACTCTTCACAAGATAATGACAAGGAACTGGCACAGAAAGCGCCTTTGTACAAAATTGTTCTTAACATGATTATAGAACATCTTCCGGATCCCATGAAAGCACAGAAATACAGGATAGGCAAGATATGGACAGGAGATATAGAAAGTGATATGGGCAAGACCATGACTTCCTGCGATTCCGATGGAAAGATGGCTTGTATTGTGACGAAAATATATACAGACTCCCATGCAGGCAATGTGGCAACAGCAAGATTGTTTTCCGGAAAACTGAAAGAAGGTCAGGAAGTCTATCTGGTAGGGCAGAAAAAGAGTGAAAGAATACAGCAGGTTTGCATCTACAAGGGCATACAAAGAATACCAATGTCTGAAGTCTATGCCGGAAACATAATAGGTATAGTAGGTCTTCCATCCGTGTTCTCAGGCGAGACCCTTTGCGAATCCGATGTAATAATCCAGCCTTTTGAAGGCATAAAGCATGTTTTTGAGCCTGTGGTAACGAAGGCAATAGAAGCCAAGAGAACGCAGGACCTTCCCAAAGTAATAGAGACTCTAAGAAAACTGTCAAGGGAAGACCCGACATTAAAGATTGAGATAAACCAGGAGACAGGTGAACATCTCGTATCCGGACTGGGAGAACTGCACATAGAGGCAAAGGTGGAAAGGAAATTAAAAGATAACGGCATAGAAATAGAAACATCGCCTCCGATAGTGGTCTACAGGGAAACCATATCAAAGAAGGCGGGACCTGTGGAAGGAAAATCTCCAAACAAGCACAACAAGTTCTATCTGGAAGTGGAGCCGATAAACAAGGAAATTTATGATGCCATGAAGAACGGTGATATAAAGGAAGGTGTAGTCAAGGGAAAGGATGTTGAACTCACAAAGAAGTTAAGGGAACTCGGGATGAATGAACTGGATGCCAGGGGAGTCAAAATGGTTTACAACAGAAACCTATTCATAGACGCGACAAAGGGTATCCAGTATCTTAATGAAGTCATGGAACTGCTTAAACAGGCTTTCAAGGATGTCATGAAAGAAGGTCCAATATGCAAGGAGCCGTGCTATGCTATTCTTGTAAGGCTTGTTGATTCGGAACTGCACGAGGATTCCATACACAGGGGACCAGCACAGGTGATACCTGCATCAAGGTTTGCAATGAAGAATGCTATACTGAAAGCGGGGCCAACCTTGTTTGAGCCAAAACAAATACTGAGAATAGAGACTCCCCAGGAAGAGATGGGAGCTGCCATGAAAGAGATACAGAACAGGAGGGGAGACGTACTGGATATGCAGAACGAGGAAGGCGCAGCAATACTGAAGACTAAGCTTCCTGTGGCAGAGATGTTCGGCTTCGAGGGGGCGTTGAAATCGGCGACAGGAGGAAAAGGTTTTTATTTCCTTATAGACGTGTTATTTGAAAAAATACCGAAGGAACTTCTTGAAAAGGTTGTGAAGCAGATAAGAACAAGAAAGGGCCTTGGGGAAGGAGTGCCACAACCGGAAGAAGGAGCTTAGTTTTTTTTACTTCTGGGATGTTCTCTTTTTATATGATTTCTAAGACTCTTTTCATTTTTATAAAATATGCCGCAGTAATAACACTTGAGTTTATTCTTTTTCTTTACATTAGAAACTATCTTAATTATGATTATAAGAATTATGGACACCGCTGCAAGAATTAACATCTGTAAATCAAGTGGTTCCTCTTTCTTTTCAACTATCTCAAAAAAATCACTGGCCGTGGCAATCCCGCCTTCATATGTTATCTTTCCGTACAAAATGTATCTTCCCGGTTTAACATCTGAAGGTATTTTCAATCTTCTGTTGATTGTTTTTGTTCTTCCGACAGCAAGTGTCTCCTCTTTTACAACGATGGTGTTGTTGTCCATGTCTATGATTGAATATTGTATGGTGACATCAACAATATCTATATAGCCGTTGTTTACTATCTTTATGTTTGCAACTATCTCATCTCCGATTGCAATTTTTTTAAACAAATTTGGTATGTCTATTATTATGTCAAATAGCGGTTTTTCTTCTTTAACTTCAATTATTACATTTACTACTCTTTCTATACCGCCGCCTTTGAAAATTATATTTCCCAGATAAACGTCCGGTAGCTTGTTTTCTGAAGCTGCAAAAACAAGTCTGACTGATTTTTTTTCTCCTGGCTTTATATTAAATTTATTCGTATCCAGCAACAGGAACTTATCCAGATTTTCTGTATCTATGTTTATCTCAAGCTCTTCTTTTCCTGTGTTTAAAACTTCAACATTCCTTGTTTTTGTATCCCCCTGGTTGATTATGACTTTCACAAAATTCGGGATAACTGTAAAGTTTCCCACGACTTCTGGACGTTCTTCTCCCGATGGTCCTCCGCCTCCTCCGCCTCCGGCGGCGACTGTAGTTGTTGTGGAAGTAGTGGTTGTGGTAGTCGTATTAGTCACAGTGAAGGACATGACATCGGTAACATTCTTGTCTTCAGAACTGTCATTCGCGTATATTCTCCACGATATATCTGCTTCAGAGATGGAGGAATTGGACCAGGTAAAGTTGGACCAGAAAGAATAGCCAGTCATATTTAAGGGAGAGTTGTAAGTCCCGTTGGTGTAATTTTTCCAAATACCTGTCTCATTTGTGGATAAAATTGCATAACCCAGTAAACTGCTGCTGGTCCAGTAAGCATAAAGTTTTACTGGATCCCCTGTCAAGACTACGGATGTATTTTCTCCCAGATTAGTATAGTGTAATCCGGAAATTATAAAAAACGACCCCGTGCGGGTTATGAATCCGGATGTTGCAAAAGATATGCTTGTTATTAAAATGAATGATATGAAAAGAAATAGAATAAACCTACTTGCGTTTCTTCCTTGGCTTTTTATTTTTTGGTTTATTTGATTTTTTCTTCGGAATTTTTTTCTTTGGTTTATTGAGCCAATAGTAAGCACCAATTATTAGTATGACTGTTATTATAATTAAAATTATGATTTCGGTTGAGATTCCCTTTTCTTCCGGCCTGATTTCCTTTATTCCTTTTTCTCTGACTTCAACCACATCTACGCTGAATGGACTTCCGCCTATCGTTGTCCTGACTTGGGATCCTGAGGAGTCCCCTTGAGATACTGCACCACAGCTTACAGACAAAGTACCTGAATAAGTGTCAAATGGTGTATTTTCGGGAACCGTGACTGTCCCGTAAACATCTTTTTTAGAACCCGCATCTATGATTACTTCGTCTGAGTCAAACTTTACTTCCAAAGGTCTCATATCACTTAAAAAATAAACACAGGAAATTTTTTCTGTTGAGGTTACCGCCTGTATCTGGAATGTAAAATCTGCCGATTCCCCTCTCATAAGTTCCACGTCATGTGGAACAGGTCTTGTTACTCCCAAAGCCAAAACTGTCTGAAAACTGAGAAGAATAAACAAAATCGGAATTAGCTTGTATATTTTCATTGTATCAACTATTTTTAATTTTTTGTTATTTAAATAATTTTTATTAGTGGTCTTCGGTTGTGATTTCTATGGAATTCTGGTACGTATCAGGAGTCAAACCACTTGGAATATTTATGTGCCAGTACATGTTCATCGTGGCGTTATCGTTGTTGCATGCTACATCTGCACATCTCACAAAACCTGAAGCCGGATCAAAGTATATCTGCTCAGTTGGCGTCTCGTTTATATAGACCTGTGTTAGGTTACCTGTATCGTCCGTGCCTGAGGCATCATCATCTATCACGTAGTTTGTACCGTCTATATCTATATCATCGCTATAAGTGACACCTGTGAAGTTTGTCGCATTCCACAACAAATCAATGACAATGTTGCCTGAATTTAACATCAGGTCTCCAGCAGTCCCATTGTTCCACTGGTCCAGATTCAAGGTGCCCATGTCTATTGTATCTCCTGATTCTGGATACGTGAAAGCCCTGAGTTCGTTATAGGTCCAGTTTTTTGCCAAATCACCATTTGCTACACCATCTGTTACCGTCACGTTGATTTTCCAGGACCCGTTAATCTCAAAGAACTGTAAGTTCTCTCCGGAGGAATCCGTAAAATTACAGTATCTGTTTCCGGTGCCCCATTGTGAATCAAAACTCAAACCAACTGTATGATCCGCCACGGCTACATTACACGCTCCTGTTCCGTTGCACAAATAAGCAGTCACGTTATTACTGGTAAATGTATTACAATCGCCGTTAAGGTCGGTTATAGTTGCCTTTACAACTACATTTGAAGTTGAGTTTGTTGTGGGATTTATTGTCACACTCGGATAAGTATCGTTGCACTCTGAATCGTTCAGGTATATGTAGTCCGCGGTAGGTGCTGAATTTCCTATTGACAACTGCCCTGTCTTTGTAACAAATCCTGTTATAGAGTCAGAGTCTAAAACTACGTAACTTAAAGACAAAACAAATGCCAAAACTATAAGCGTTAAGAAAAACTTATACGGAGGTTTCATACTTATTTTTTGCTTTAAATGTATATAAATCTTTACTGTGTTGAAAATTCTATGGAATTCTGATAATCCTGCTGTATGAATCCTATG
>JAGLWW010000057.1 GCA_023133195.1 Candidatus Aenigmatarchaeota archaeon | reverse complement strand
CAGTCCTTTATCCCTTCCTATGGCCTTTGAATCTATCACACCGGTTTTTAATTTACCATTTCTGATAGAAACATAAAGGTCCCAAGGGCATTTTTCTTTTTTGCATTTATCACAACCTGTACATGCGTTGCTTTTAAATTCAATATTCAAATTTTTTGGTAAAATATAACTAAAGAGTTCCTTTCCAGTTATGTCATTTTTTACTCTTTTTTCTATTCCCATATTGATTAGATATTGAATGGTCTTTTCCTTGCTAATTTTCGTTTCTTTTTTTGTAAGCATATAGTTGCCTGATATGTGATCCTGTATACATCCTATTATCGGTCCGCCGAATCTCGGGCTTCTTATGTTATTTTCCACCAACATCAATAATTCTGCTTCTGTTCTGGCCTCCACAGTCTGCGGTACGTGAAGGTTCATCTCATCTCCGTCAAAGTCCGCATTGTAGGGGGCACATACGCACAAATTCAAGGTAAAAGTTCTCCATGGCGTTATTTTCACCCTATGAGCCATTACACTCATCCTGTGCAAAGATGGCTGACGGTTGAATATAACTATATCCCCGTCCTTCAGATGTCTCTCAACAGTGTAACCCTTTTCTATTTCTTCAGCTATCTCGTTTGCATTCTCTTCTGTTATCTTCTTCTTTCTGTTATCAGGTCTTATTATGTAGTTGGCTCCGTCTATGGCAGCTGAGCCTCTTCTAATCATGGCCCTTAAAGATGATATGTTTCTATCACAAACCTTTATTGGTATCGTGAGCTCTTTTGCCACAACTTCCGGTATTCCCACCTCGTTTATGCTTATATTTGGGTCGGGTGATATGACAGTTCTTGAAGAGAAATTTACTCTTTTGCCTGAGAGATTGTTCCTAAATCTTCCTTCTTTTCCTTTCAATCTCTGTGACAGGGTTCTTAATGCCCTTCCGCTCCTGTGCCTTGCCTGTGGCACTCCGGAAAGATTATTGTCAAAAAAAGTCGAGACGTGGTATTGAAGCAGTTCCCATAAATCATCTATTATAAAATCAGGCGCTCCTATGGTTATGTTATCTCTTAATCTCTGATTTATTCTTATTATATCCACGAGCTTGTGTGTAAGATCGTCTTCAGACCTTTCTCCAGTTTCCAATGTAATGGATGGCCTTACGGTGACAGGAGGAACTGGCAAAAGAGTTATTATAAGCCATTCAGGTCTTCCCCCATTTATATCAAGAAGTTCTAAATCTTTTTGCGTTATTTTTTCCAACCATTCTCTTATCTGCAATGGCGTAAGCGGTTTTTTGTCTATTGTAAAATTATAAGGTTTGTTCAGCCTTATTGCTCCCTGCTTTGCACCGCAATGCGGACATTTCTTTTTCTTTGCAAGGTATAAATCATAGAGAGTACTTTCCTTTGCCTTCACATCTGCTGTGGTTTCAAGAATCCTTCCGCATTCTTCACACGTTGCCCTCAAAAGGCTGTAGATTGTCTTCACATACCTTACATGAATTACAGGTCTGGCCAATTCTATATGTCCAAAATGACCCAAACAGGTTCCTACTCCACCCCCGCATATTTGGCATCTCATTCCAGGATCTACCACTCCAAGTCTTGGATCCATTATACCTCCTTCTACTGGGTAACCATCCCTGTCGTAGAGGTCGTATCTGTCAACTTCCACAGTAGCAATTTTTTTTATTGCTTTTGGGGAAAGCAGTCCAAATTCTATAGATTTTATTTTTTCTATCATTTATTCACCTATGTTTAATTTTGGCAGTATCATTAATGATTTCAATTCATCCAGCATTAACTTGAATGCATAACTCATCTTAACTTCTTTTATCTTACTTTTTCCGCATAACGGGCAGAAATGCCTGTTTTTTCTCCAGTCATATATCGCTAAACCACCGCATTTTTCACATACAGGTATTAACGAGTCATCTGAAGAAAACCTTTCTTTTAGTAGAAGAGGCGCTCCGTGTGCTATTAGACAATCCTTTTCCATTTCTCCAAATCTCAAACCACCTTCATTTGCCCTGCCCTCAGTCGGCTGCTTGGTGAGCAGAGTCACAGGTCCTCTGGATCTTGCATGTATTTTGTTTGCCACCATATGTTCCAGTTTCTGGTAATATATAACGCCTATGTATATTTCCACTTCCATTTTCTCCCCAGTTATTCCATTATAAACAACTTCTTTGCCGTCTTCCTTGAATCCAAACTTTTTTAGGCTTTTTCTTAAATCAATCTCTTTTTCACCGTTGAACATAGTTGCATTGCCTTTTCTTCCTTCAAGTGACGATACCTTGCCAGATAACATTTCAAGAAGCTGGCCTATTGTCAGCCTAGAAGGTATTGAATGGGGATTCATTATTATATCAGGAGTGATACCGTGGGATGTGAAAGGCATGTCTTCTTCCGGGACTATTAATCCAATGACGCCTTTCTGTCCGTGTCTTGATGCAAATTTATCTCCAAGTTCTGGAATCCTTTTATCTCTTACTGTAACCTTTACCAGTTTATCTCCGTTATGTGTCTCGGAAATTAGAACCTTGTCTATTACACCCCTTTCACCATGTCTTAATACCAGAGAAGTTTCTCTTCTATTCTGTATTCCAGTGAGAAATTCTCCCCTGTTTAAAAATCTTAGTGGAGAAGTCTTTCCTACAAGCACGTCTCCGCCGGAAACATTTTTTCCAGGATATATTAAACCATCCTCAGAAAGCAATGAATATGATTTTTCAGACCTATATCCCCTGATATCCTTATCTGGTATCTTTATTTCATCAACCTGCCCACCGCCATATCTTGTCTCTTCTATGTGATACGTACGGAAGAAGAAAGACCTTCCCAATCCTCTTTCTATGCTACCCTTGTTTATTATAATAGCATCTTCCATATTATATCCCCCGTAAGTGAGCAGTGCTATGACTACGTTTTGTCCGGCCGGATGTTTATCTAGGTTGAATATGTCGTAAGTAATTGAAGTGACCAGAGGAACTTGTGGATACAGAAGTATGTTAGATTTTGTGTCGGTTCTTACAGCAAAGTTTGATGTATAAAAACCCAGGCTTTGTCCTATCATCTTTGCCCCAAAGTTTACCCTGTCACCACGGTCATATTCCCCGTAGGGTATCAGGGAAGAAGATAATCCGAACATCAAAAGCGGGTTTATTTCCATATGTGAATGCTCTTTTGTCACATCATGCGGCCATAATGCTATATAGGCGTTTTCTTCCTCATCGCAGTCCAGATACTCTATTATGCCATTTTTAATCAAATCGTTGAAGGTAATTTTTTCTGACTTTAAATCTTTAATATGACTGTTCTTCAGCATTGGTTTACCGTCTTTGATTATTATCAACGGCCTTCTAATCCTCCCGCTACTGTCGTTTATCAAGATTTCATCCAATACCTCGTCATGATATACATTAACTTCTTTTGAGATTTTTCCAGACCTTCTCTTTTTCTTTATCTCATTAACAAGAGCTTTTGGATTTTTTACTTCTCCTATCAACGACCAATTTAAAAATACACTAGTCATAAACATCAACTTATTTTTGTTTTTAGATTTTTAATAATACTTTCTCTTTCTTCATCACTAATACCGTTGCTTATCTCTGCCATTATAGCCATATATTTTCTTAATCCAATGGTAGGTCCTTCGGGCGTTTCTGACGGGTCAAGCCTTCCCCAGTGTGTTGAATGAAGCTCTCTTGCCTTGAAGTGTTCCTGTGTTGTGGATAACGGAGAGATTACGTTTCTCAAGTGAGTGAGTGACCTCGTAAAGTTGGTTCTTTCCAGTCTTTGGCTGACACCGGTCCTTCCTCCTACCCACATGCCCGTGGCCAGTGACGAGTTTATCTGGCTTGTCAGGACATTGCTTTCCACTACGGTGGAAACCGAAGGAATTTTGCCTCGTTTTGCAATTTTTTTGTAGTTATAGTTTATTCTTTCTATAAGCCCCCATTTTCCAAGGAGTATGCTCCTTATTAATATTTCCAGAAGGTCTCCTGAGGTCTTAAGTCTTTTGTTACTGTAATGGTCTATATCATCCTCTTCTATTTCACCATGAGCAAGTTTTATTAGGTTTAAGGCAATTCTTGAGATGTATTTTCCTTTTTTGATTCTGTCTTCCGGAGTTTGACCTATATGAGGGAGCAGATATTTATCTATAATTTGTTCCGCCCTTTCTTTCCTATATTCTTTCTGGAACACTTTCATTCTCTTTCCTATATATTCAAGGGCGTCATCAGTGTCATTTACATCTGTCTCATAAAGATTTACGTAAATTTCTTCATTATAAATAGGTTTAGCATTTATGCTTTCTATCACATCTTTATCACTGCTGATACCAAGAGCTCTCAGTAAAACCACCAAAGGAAAGCCCTTTAAGCTTGCAAATGATATCACCAATAGGCCATCTTTTTTTCTTAACAGAGTATGTTTTTGTCCCCATCCTCTTCTTTCACTGGTTATTCTTCCGTTGGCTTCATTGTCTTTTATCTCTAAAATGACTTTATTCGGTGTGATTTCTTCTATAAGAGTCAATACTCTTTCTGTTCCGTTGATTATGAAATAACCGCCGGGGTCATCCGGGTCTTCCTTTGCCTTTATTAGTTCTTTCTTGTTCATACCTGAAAGCGGACATTTTTTGCTTTTTAACATTATTGGCAATTCGCCTATCTTCACTTCTGCCGTCTCTTGCTCATTATCACCTATTATAGGAGTCATTTCCAAAAATATTGGTGTTGCATACGTAAAGTCCCTGAGTCTGGCCTCTGCTGGCAATATTTCTCTTAAAGAACCATCAGACTCCTTTATACTGGGTTTCCCCAATCTTACTCTCCCTAACCTGACCTTAAATTCTCTTAGTTTATCACTTTCAGGTTTTATTTCCAGTATTTCATCAAATATTGTCTGCAGTCTGTTCTCTATGAAATTATTATAACTTTCTATCTGGAATTTTATCAATCCTCTTTCGTTAACAAAACTTTTTAACAATATCCTAAAGTCATCCATAAAAATCACTATTTTGAGACAATTCTGTAATAAACTGTTTTTCCGGCAACTTGGCTGTTTCTTGTTATCTTTATTAAGTCGCCAATTTTTGCACCAATTTCTTTT
>JAGLWW010000056.1 GCA_023133195.1 Candidatus Aenigmatarchaeota archaeon | reverse complement strand
TGTGAATAGTATGTGAAGGTTTTAAGCGCATTTGAAGAGGTAAGTCTGATATTAGAAAGAACGTTATTAATATGGTTAAATGTGAAGATATGAGTCAATTGCCTTATTTTGACCTTTTGAGGGGATTAAAGGTAAATGTGAGGATTTAGTGGTTAAAATGGTCAGATTTGCCTCTAAAGAGGGATTAAGAAAGTATTGTTTAGGGGGTTAAAGAGGCGAATGTGAGTAATTATGGAGGTTATTTTAGCCAATTTTGAGAGATTTGAGGCAAATGTGAGAATTTGGGGGTTAAACTCTTAATTTAGGGGGTTAAAGCAGGGTATTTGAGAGGTTATGGAAGTGAATGTGAGGCTTTTAGGAGGGCTTGTGTGGTAATAAAGAAAAACTGTCAAAAATCTATAAATGTGGGATCACTAAAGGGGGTAATTTTGTGTGTTTTTCTATTTTCAGATAAAAATGTTAGTCTTTGTTATCAAATGTGAGACTTAATGTGAGAGAAAAATGTAGTGATTGACATAATTCTGGAATTTGTGATATAAAATAAGTATAAGTGAGTTTAGTCTAAATCTGAAAGTATTTCATTAGTCTTAAGAACTTTTCTGAGACTTACGTCCGTGTCCCCGTTAGTAAGTTGGTTAAAAACGCCATCCCTTAGCTTTATGACCCTTACACCGAAGAAATGACCTTCTTCGTCTCTTACACCTATGTTTTTCACTAAATTAGCCATTTGACCCTCTAGATAATAATGAACCGTAGAAAGAGGCAATTTAGACTCTCTAGACAGTTTTCTAAGCCATATCCCATCTGGATTTTCCAAAAGAATCTTTATAATTCTTTTAATCTTCTCGGAATCTTGAGTTTTTTTAGCCATAAAACCCTCTCATACACCTATTGAACGCTGTTCAATAAATTTGCTTTGAATTTGTTTATATAAAAAGGTTTATATGACCCAATATCTGTTTCAAAACGTCTCTAAGCATTCTTTAATAATCTCCTCTCCTTCCTCTTCTGTCCTTATTTTTACCTTTAGACCTTGTTTTTTGGCTACATTGGCCAGTTTTAGCAGTTTTACCCTCTCCATCTTAGGTGTATTGGACAAACTCTTGTCCAAAGTCCCGCCCTCGTGCCTGAATTGCTGTAAAACGTACGCTTTGGTCGGCTTTATGAAGTCGCACACCTTTCTTATATCTTCCTCACTATCATTTGCTCCGGGAACTATAGTTGTCCTTAACTCATAATCCACTTCTGAATTCCTGAGAACTTCCAGTGTATGCTTTATCCTTGTCAAATCGCAGTTTATGCCAGCAAGTTCGTTGTATTTGTCCGAAGAAGCTTTAATATCAACTGAAACGAAGTCTAAAAGGTTGTCATCTAGAAGTTTTTTGACCACGTCCGGCCTGTATCCATTTGTATCTAATTTTACAAGAAGTTTCATGCTTTTCAGGCCTTCACAAAGCTCTTTCAGGCCCTCAATCTGGAGTGTCGGTTCTCCCCCTGTTATTGTAACCGCATCTATGAAATTTTTGTGTTTCTTTATTTTTTCAATTACTTCGGTTGTTTCCAGCTCTTGATAATCGTTTCCCTCAACCAATGCAATGTTGTAGCAAAAGGGGCATCTGAAGTTACAGCCATGAAAAAATATGACAGAAGAGATTTTTCCTGAATAATCAATTGTCGACATGTCGAGAATTCCACCAACCCTGACTTTCATTTAGACCCGCTCTTTTACAGCCTTTATAAGCTCTTCCTTTGTGGGTATCTGAGAAATAAACACCGGTTCTTCATCTATTATAAAGGAGGGCGTGGAAGCTATCTGGTACATTAAAGCTTCCAGAGAAAAATCTTCGCCGACAAGAGCTGCCGGAGTCTTATCCGGGATTATTTCTTCGACAGAAGTAACAAGATTGTATTTTTCGCCTTCCAGCTTCATTTCGCCTGGTTTTAGGTCAGCTCCGTCTATCAACTTTTCGACAAAATCCTTTCCCTCTACCCAATCAAGCTCTTTTGCGACTTCCCTGAGAATCTTTCTGGCCGGAGGGCATTTTGGGCATTTTGTACCTGTATAGAGAATCAGCATTCAAACACCATATCTTCTTCTATCATGAAGCTCTGCAATCTTACCTTTACCCCAACCCTTTATATTCTGGTAATATCCCGTAATTCTGGACCAATTTTGAACTTTATCGCTCTGGCACTTTGGACATTTATCATGCAAACCCCCTATGACGAAACCACATCTGTCGCATATAGTCAAATCTTTTGTATAAGCCATATACTGTATTGCAGTCTTTGTCGCTATTTTCTTGGTTAAATTCATTATAGCTTCCGTATTAGGATGTGCTTCTCCGAGCCATATATGACTCATAGCACCGCCATCAGTCAAAGGGTGAAAAGCTCCTTCTATCTTCATTCTGTCAAATAATCCCATGTCGGCGTTTGGCCTGACATGAAAAGAATTTGTATAATATATAGAATCTGTATCTTTTTCGCCCTGATAAACCGATTTATCGCCATAATTTTTTCTGTCTATTAAAGCAAGTCTTTGAGCAGTAGATTCTGCGGGTGTTCTGGCCAAGGCAAAGTTCAGTCCTGTCTCCTCTCTGAACGTGGCCACCACGTCTTTCATATGTTTCATGACCTTGAGCCCAAACATCCAGGATTTCTTGGATTCATGCAGTTCGTCCCCGGTATGGAACTTTATCATTTCATTCATACCGACAAGTCCTATTGTGTAACTCTGTTTATCCGGTATAAAGTAATTTTCTTTATCGCTTATCCTTTGGCTTAAAAAAGGAAGCATTCCTGCATTCAGATTTTTGCTGATTATCTTGTTTCTTAACATCATGACTTCCTTTACCTTTTCCATCCTGTTTTCAAGAAGTTCAACCAGCTTGTCATCGTTGCCTCTTGCCTCGTATGCTATCTGTGGGAGATTTATCGTGACTACCTGCAGAGAACCTCCCCTCACCACCTCGTTTTCCAGATTATCTGTATCTATTGCCTTATCCAACGGCATAAGATACGCACAACACTGATAACAGGCAAATTCTGGCATGTAAGGCTGATTTATTATATAGTAAGGAGTTCCGAACTTTGCAGCAAGCTCTGAAATTCCCAGCATTTCTTTCTCATTTTTGCCATTTTTTAAATCTTTTGGATATATCTGTATCTCAATTTTCGGGAAGTTAAAGGGCTTACCCCTGTAGTCGCCTTCCATGTAGACGTCAATAAATGCATTAAACAATGTCTTTACCTCGTCCTCGTAATCCCCGTAGACACCGTCTTTCTTGCCTCCCAGTTTTATCGCACCTATATCTTTAAACATCTTTGGTACGTTCATATCCAGGTCTATTGAAGAGAAAACAGTCTGACCTCCCCTTGCAACGTACATCTGCGACATTTCATAAATAAACATCTGCGCCAGCTGCTTGACCTGTTTATAGTCCAGACCCGTTATAACAGGAGCCAGGAAAGTGTTGAAATACGAAAATCCCTGTCCTCCGGCGCAATTCGTCTGTGCCGCTGCCAGCACCTTGGCCGCATGGAGAAATGCCACCTCGGGCTTTTTGGCGGGTCCTGCCACTGAAGTATGATTTCCTGTTCCATCGGGCATAAACCCGTTCTTAAGGAAAAATCTTAAATCATGGGAAAAACAAAACGGTCTTGTCGCAAAGTAATCCATGTCATGTATATGTATCTGGCCTCCTATATGGGAATCGGCTATGTCCTTTGGCAATATCTTCGTGAGTGTATATTCCTTTGACATCTTGTCCGCCATTAACTTGTGAATTGTCTCGGGATTGTATTGTAGATTAGCATTCTCCTTGGAGCCTTTGTCTATAAGGTTTGTTATGTCAAATACAGGCAGACCCACCCGTGTATATAATCTTCTCACATCTTCCATACCGTTTTCTATCAGTTTTGCGTTTACTATTTCCCTGATTAAAGGGGCAGAGACGTAATCCAGATTAGAATTTCTTATAAATTTCTCAACTTCTTCTCCTATCTTTTCCGCTTGCTTTTCGCCTATTTTTGTCTCATTTAAAAGAGAATCTATGATTTTACTTCTGTTGAACCTTTCAAATGTCTGGGAAGAAGTACGAACATAAATTTCTCCTGCCCTGAATCTCTTTGCGGCGGTGGGATCCTTTCTCTGCAGTAAGCTGAAAATAAGGGGCCTTATCTCCGACATTTTGAGCCTGTTATCAGCATATCTGTCTATTTCTTTCGCAATTTCTCTGGCGGTCTTCTCGTCCGTACCGAGATGTAGACAGATAGAAAAGACTTTCTTGGAATCATATTTCTCCAGTTGTGAAAGCCAAAAATTTATGTTATTCCTGTCAATGGCACAGAAATCTTCTATTGTTTCATCAATATCTTTAACCATAAGTATAGAATCTTTCGTCATGTAAATCACTGAATGCGGTACTGTGTTACTAATATTAAAATTAGAAAACTAATTTATAAAGAAATGTATGCAAAAAAATATAATACTTAAGTAGTGGTAAAATGAGAACCTTCATTGGCATACCCATACCCAAAGAATTAAGAAAAAAGGTGTATAAAATAGGCAAAGAAATTGAAATGAGGGGGGTAAAGACCGTAAAACCGGAAAACCTTCACTGGACTGTCAAATTCTTTGGAGACCTGGATGAGAAGGAAATAAAAAAAGTGAAGGAAATAATGGATTCTATAGAAAAAGAAAAAATTGAAATAGAAGTTCGCGGGATTGGCACATTTCCAGGCAGTTCTTACGTGAAAATAATATGGGTTGGTGTGAGCAAAGGCAGGACGGAATTCTATGAATTTCTAAAAGAAATAAACAAAAAATTCTCTGGTATAGGAAAAAACTCTAGTGTGATTCCCCACCTGACAATAGGAAGGGTAAAGTTCATAAAAGACAAGGAAAATCTGTTAAAGAAAATCGATGAACTCAGAAATGTTAGAATTGGCAGGATGAAAATAAACAAAATAGTACTTTATGAGAGTCAGCTTACCACAAAAGGCCCGGTCTACAAGGAAATAAAGAAAATTGAGTGGTAAAAATAATGAAACTGAGTTTCAAATTTTTTGGAAATCAAAGATTCCCTTAATCTTGGAATTGAAATTCCAAGTATTGCGACAAAGTCGCAAAATTCCGAAAATACGA
>JAGLWW010000055.1 GCA_023133195.1 Candidatus Aenigmatarchaeota archaeon | reverse complement strand
CCAATGGAAGAAAAACATTATATAGAGTGGATAGAGATAATAGCGGATGGCAAGGTCTACAGGGAATATCTGAGACCTGGAGAGACTCCTGACTCGGTTTTTTACCTGAAGACGGAGAACGTGAAAGCAAGAACTTACTGCAATGTGCACGGTTTATGGGAGTCCAAGTGAAAACATTTATAGTATTAAGCCCGATTATTAACGGGTATGCATGGTTCTAGTAGAAGTTATATTAAATTTCTTTAGGAAGCGCTTTACACGCAGATACCCGAAGGTAAAGCCCAAACTTCCCAAGGATTTCCGTGGCCCTGTGACCTGGAACAGGGATACCTGCATCTTCTGTGGTTTATGTGCAAGAAACTGCCCGGCCTATGCCATAAAAATTGACAAGGAGAAGCGCCAGCTGACCGTGGACCCATATAAGTGCATAACCTGCGGCCTCTGTGAGGAGGGCTGCCCAACAAGGCCCAAATCAATCCATCTCACAAAGAAGTTGCATGTGAGCAAGGTGAAAGAATGAAGGAGGAAAGGGTAGAATTTAAAAATTCTAGAGGAGAAAAAATAGTTGGTCTTTTAGCTCTCCCTGAAAAAGAAAAACCGCCGATAGTAATCATAATTCACGGTTTCAAGGGAACCAAAGAATATTATCCAATGGTTAATAACGCTATAAAGCCTTTAACGGATAACGGTATAGCCGTTCTGAGGATAGACTGCAGAGGAACCGGGGAAAGCGACTGGAAATTCAGGGATATGACCGTTGAATCTGAATCAGAAGATGTTCTCACAGTAATAGAATATGTTAAAACTTTAAACATCGACAAGGAAAAAATAGCTCTTATGGGAATAAGTATGGGAGCTGATGCAATACTTATGGCAATGGAAAAGAAGCCGGATGTAAAGACCATAGTTTTCTGGGGTCCGGGTTGGATGTTCAAAGGTTTAGAATATTTTGACACACCAGAAAACAGGAAAACTGTAGGAGAGGAAGGAGTGTTTTATGTTACTGCAAAACTAACTGGCCAAAAACTGGTTGCTGGTAAAGATCTTTTCAAAGAATTTATTAGTTTTGATATAAGACCTTACATGAAATTTGTTGAAATTCCTATCTTAGTTTTGAGAGGATCGGAAGATGACGTTTCCACACCAGAACAAGACAAAGAAGCTGTTGAACTACTTAACGCTGAATATGTTTTAATAGAAAATGGAGATCATAATTTTCTGGACAAAAAAGCAGAAGGAGAACTAATAAACCGAACTTTGGACTGGTTCAACAGGTGGCTCAAATGACTGAGGAAAAGTTATATTTTGAAAACAGCAATGGAATCAAGCTTTGTGGAGTCCTTTTCAATCCTACGGAAGACAAACAAAGACCTATAATTATACTTTGCCACGGACTTGCGTCCAGTAAGGATAGTCGAACTTACAAAACAATTCAACAAAAACTGAATAAAAGGGGTATTTCTGCATTCAGATTCGATTTTCATGGCCATGGGGAGAGCGAAGGAAACTTCGAGGAAGCAACAGTTTCCAAGGCTGTTGATGATATTCTGAGTTCAATAGATTTCATAAAACAAAAGGGTTACAAAAAAATCGGTTTAGTTGGCGGGAGCTTTGGAGGAATAGCAAGTCTTATCGTTGCATCAAAATCAGATGACCTGTTTGTATTGGCATTGAAGGCGCCTGTATCAGACCTTCTGGGAAAACTAACTGCTCAGGAAAACAAATATTCAATAAAGGAATGGAAAGAAAACGGCTTTATTTATTATACATTTTCTGACGGAAAAAAACTAAAATTGAATTATTCTTATTTTGAAGATGCCGAAAGGATTAATGGTTACGAAGCCGCCAAAAACATTAAAATACCGACAATCATAGTTCATGGGGAAAAAGACGAAAGCGTGCCGGTTGAGCAAAGCAAAAAAACTGCATCCCTGATTAAGGACTGCAAATTAGAGATAATAAATGGTGCAGGTCATTTGTTCTCCAAGCCGGAACATTTCGAAAAAGCAATTAATCTGATTTCTAGATTTCTTATAGAAAAATCAAGGGGGATTGAATGAAGCATGAAAAATCTGCAGGAGCGGTTGTGTTTAGGAAGGAAAATAGTACAATACTTTATCTTTTTCTCCATTACAAGTACAAATCGGAGTATCTGGGCTTCCCGCGGGGCAGCGTGGAGCAGGGTGAGTCTGAAAAGCAGGCCGCGCGAAGGGAGATAAAGGAGGAGACCAGCTTGGAAGTGGAATTCATGGAGGGTTTTCGGGAAGAGATACACTGGTTTTACAGGCGCGAAGGCGATACAATCAGCAAAAACTTGGTTCTTTTCCTGGCCGAGGCTAAATCACCCGATGTAAAGGTTTCTGACGAGCACGTGGGATACAAATGGTTGACTTTTGAGGAGGCAATAGACCAGCTCAAGTTCGAGAACCCGCGCCAAGTCATGAGAAAGGCACAGGACTTCCTGTTCAATCTGGATAGGAACAGCCTAAGAAGGTGGAAAAAATGAGCAGGGAAGTATTTCGCAACTTTTTCCGGACATGGGCAAGGGACATAACTTCTCTCTGCGGTCTTCCCCTGAACGTGTTTGTATTCGTGTTTCTGATGAGTTTAAACAAGATAGTGATTGCAGTTGAATTTCTTTTGGCTATAGTGCTTTCGCTTGTGTTGAGCCTTGTCATAAGGTATTTTTATTTCAGGGCAAGGCCGGGCAACGGGAAAATACATTACGATTCCGCCTTAAAGCGCTTGGATGATTCATCTTTTCCAAGCATACACGCTTCAAAAGCAATGATAATGGCTGTTATTCTCTCCCAGGGTCTTCCACTACTCACCACAGTTTTAATATGGTACATAGCGCTTATAATATGCGGCACAAGGATTTACCTGAAGAAGCATTATCCCACTGATGTGCTTGGAGGGGTCATTCTGGGGCTGTTCGTGTCTTATCTTGTGATTTATTTTGTCGGGTTGTTTGTATGAAGTTTGTCGTCCAAAAACATTACTCGAAAAAACTGCACTATGACTTCCGCTTGGAGATGGATGGCGTGCTGAAGAGCTGGGCCGTACCGAAGGGCATCCCGACAAAGGAGGGAGTCAAGCACTTGGCCGTACAGGTGGATGACCATGAACTAGGTTACGAAGACTTTGAGGGCGAGATACCGGAGGGTCAGTACGGTGCGGGCAAAGTTGAGATTTGGGACAAAGGAACGTATGAACTGGAAAGTAAAAAGGATTATAAAATTGTTTTTATTTTACACGGAGAAAAACTGAAGGGCCGCTACACAATCCTGAAATTCAAGAAGGCTGGGGACAAGGAGTGGCTCTTGTTCAAGTCAAAGGAGATATGAGACCAATATTAAGTTCTTCAAGTTATTTTGCTCTAGAAGCATAAATCACAAAAAGCAAGACGAGAACGAAAACAGCTCCGGCCAGCCAGAGATTGTTCACGAGTGGGGCGAGCAGGTAAACAAGTGAGAAAATTATGAGCATTGCCACAGAGCCAATTACTGTATTTTTCAGGGATTTCTTAACCTTTTTATTTTTTGCATATTTCCATGAAAGACTGCACCTGAACATGCTTGCTATCATGGCAGCTGCACCGATTGCCGTCCATGTCTGAATATTGCTTATAAAGAATACTGCAACAATACCAAAAAATGATATTGCAAAATCAAATAAAAATTGCCAAAAATTTCGCGATGGCAAAAACTGGATAAATAATTCGGTATATCTCCACCAAAATCTAAGCATCAACAAAAAGGAGGTCCCGTAAAGCAGGAACGCCTGCATACTGTTTAAAAATCCGGAAGCTGCCACATATATGAATATTGAGAGTGCAACGCCAAATGTTAAGCTGGCAACACCAATACCCAGTTGTCGCAAATATTTTTCTTCCATTTTCCCACTCTTTATTGATTAAATGTTTTTATTTAAATATATTAATTTTAGCGTCTCTAACAGTAATTATGCCGTTCACACCTTTTCATCTGGGACCCGGATTTTTGCTTGGGTTGATATTTAGACGATGGGTTAATCTGGCCGCGATTTTAGTGGCAAGCGTGATTGTTGATGTCCGCGCAACTTATTGTCTTTTCACAGGGTGTTATCCGCTTCACGGACCGCTCCACACCTTTCTGGGTGCAACAATTTT
This sequence comes from Candidatus Aenigmatarchaeota archaeon, assembly GCA_023133195.1. Classification (GTDB taxonomy): domain Archaea; phylum Aenigmatarchaeota; class Aenigmatarchaeia; order PWEA01; family JAGHBM01; genus JAGLWW01. Next base: position 1,179 of record JAGLWW010000055.1, on the reverse strand, counting down.
ATCATTGGCGGTTATCATCGGGGTTTATGTATTCCGTGACCAGCTTAAACGAATCTCAGACTTCTTCAAAATCGAACAGGATTATTCCCTGCAGTCAATTGCCATCGGGTCGTTATTAGGAGTATGGGTGCATATAATACTTGATACGTTTTTGTATCCGGAGATGCATCCGTTCTGGCCGGTTCCTGGAAATCCCCTGGTCGGAATTGTAGGCAGTAACGCTGTTTACGGTTTTTGTATCGCAGGATTTATTATTGGAGGAGCGATTCTTCTTTTCAAGGCAATAGAGAAATGAATTATTATAGCGTTTTAAGATATTCCAAGAGTTTCGGATGAAGGGAAGTGGTGAAATACTTCTGAACTTCTGTTGGTTCGACCCATTTTATCTCAACAAATTTTTCACTGGCATTTTCTTTTCCGCCAGTTACTTCACATAAATAGTAGATTGAAAGAAACTCCCGTTTTTCTGGATAAGTTTTTGCAAAAACGATCTCTTTGACCTCAACTTCCAGTCCTGTTTTAACCATGATTTGCTCCTTGAGATAGTATTCCAAGTCCTCTTCATAGGCAGGTCTTCCACCAGGGAAACACCAAGTCAGTTCCTTTATATATGGGTCATTTTTTCTTCTTCCAATTAGGATTTTCTTGGTTTCCGGGTCGTATATAATGCCCAAAACGTTAACTAGAAAAACTCCTTTTTCGAATTTTGACCAGTCCATAATTATTATTAACCAGAAAAATATAAAAGATTTACATTTTGCTGTTTTCTCTGATTTTGTTTATTATTTCTGTTATGTCTCCAGTTGCTTTCCAGAATGTAATGGAAGGTTCGTCAAAAGGATTAGAATGAATATGATATTTTAGTGGAGAAATATCTATTGAATCTCCCTTCTCCAAAATCACTTCTTCAACAACATCATCTTCAAATAGCTTCATTACACACTTGCCTTTTAGCTGGAACAAAGACTCAAGAACAGGTCGGTTATGCTTTGAAAGCTCTTGGTCTGGGTTAAGCTCCAGTGTTCCCATGCTCAGGTTCTCGTCAGAAAACGCTATCATTATGTTTCCCTGTGGGATTTTGTACAATTCAAAACTCATGATTTTAAATAGAATACTACCATTTAAATATTATGCTTTTTTTCATAACCGGTAACAAAGGCAAGTACGATGAAGTCAAAT
>JAGLWW010000054.1 GCA_023133195.1 Candidatus Aenigmatarchaeota archaeon | reverse complement strand
TCATCCAAAGATTTCAGACAATAATACCCCCTCTCCGACATCCCTATATCATAAGTCTCTTCCATATTTGGCGCTTTGAAGAGGAACAACAGGAATGTGACTATCATCAGGCCTGCTATTACCGCTTCCAGTGTAAAAGACATTCCTTTATTTCCAAACATATGTTATCGCGCCCGCGCTTTCTATATTACCTGTTGAATTTTGCAAAAGTATTTTCTTTATGTTTACTGCTGTGTTCCTGTCTGTGAGGTTATAACCGTATTCCCAGTTTCCACCTGTTTTTTCCACCTTTAACCTGAAGGGAAGGTCCACCCCGAATTTATCCCTTGCATCTTTTAATGAAACATTGCTCAGGGCACTCATCTTTGAGGTGGTCAGTCCCATATGCTTCTTCACAGAAAGCTCTGTTACATTCAGGGTGTTGTTTGTTTCTGAAAGAGAAGAGTAAGAAACGGAAGTCTGGTTGTCACGGGAATAGTATATGTACACCAGTTTCTCCTGGTCTGCCGAGACGGAAACATTAAAAGTCACGTTGACCTCTTCCAGAAATCCGTCATTGTCGCTGTCCACCATATCTTTCAGTTCCGTGTCAAGCGTCTCGTTTCCGTCATAAACAATTATTGAAGAGTTGTAGGCGTTTTCTTCCGTTTCCAAATAAACAAAAATCAAAACATTGTCATTATCTGTCCCGTTCCATTCTTTTAAATGAACGGGCACCTTGTAGACGTATGAACCCAAGCTCGGTTTCACTGTATCATTAGCCCACTGCCAGTCTTCCGGAACTCCCAAATCATTGAAAATCGTCTCGCTTAACCCTTTGGCCAGATACTTCAGTTCCAGAGACCTGGCCCTGTTCAAAGAGGGCTGCATAAAATGCGAGGAATAGTATATGCTTAAAAAAACCACGAATATTATTATAACTACCGCAAAAACCAAATCTATCTGGTTAAATCCTTTGTTCATGAAAATCTCTCCATCATTAAAAAATCTTTTAATTCTCCGCTTTGTTTCTCCCTAACGTAAGACAACTTTATTTTTGTCGCTCTCCTCACCGAACCGCTTACGTTAACGGAAACTATGTTGTAAATCGGATAGTTGTACGTGGCAGAAGGCTTGCCCTCTATTTCCGTCTTCACGTGTGTGTAAGGCCTCTCATCATCAGAATAACTTTCATTTTCCATCTCTCCCTCTATCCACAAATCTCCGTGCTGCTCCAAACTTAGGATGTAGTTGTTGCCGGAAATCTTTTCAGGGATGTTGATATAAACAATAGAAAGAGTCTTGTTTTTGCCTTCCTCCGGCTCGTAATCCGAGTTCTTGTAATTCGTGTAAAGATTCAATACGCTATCAGCCACCCTTTGAGACAAGACCATTGCCTGAGCTCTTTGGGATTCCTCTTTTATAGAATAATAATAACTGTACACCTGGGTCGATACAACAATCAAGATTGCAAAAAGTATTGCTATGGCTAACACGTGGGAAATGAAAACGGAAATCCCCTTTCTACCGAAATTTTTTCTTTGCATGTTACAACCTGAAATAATGTTTTAAATAAGCCTGATAAGAACCTTTAGTCACGGTTATGTTGGCCAAGTATCTTTTATCTTCTTCTAAAGTTAGTGGTATCTTAATAAGGTAATCCCCCGAAGAGTCTGTGGTATCAGAACCCTGACCTAAAAACTGCAGACCGTCATAAACCTTTGCAATTACGTATGCACCAGACACACAAGTGGCATTTTCCCAGAAGAGAACCTTGCCTGTTAATTCAAAAAAGTCAACTGTAACAAAACTGTAGACGTCCGATATGTTCCAGTTATCCACTGTATCGTTGGCGTATACTTTCCAGGCTATTGTGGCTCCAACTGTTGAGTTTACAACTTTGGTCACATTGGACCAATTCCCAAGACCAGTCATTTGTGTCCACGTGTCGTTTTTCCAACCAGTCGATGATTCTTCACTTCCAAAAGTTACAAAACTTCCTTGGTTCTGTACCATCTGATAAGTCTGATTTATCCAGTCCGAACTTCTTATCACATCGGAAATTCTGACTTCGTCTATTGTACAATTATAATATCTAGGAGTGGGTCTATCGATTCTACCAAAAACAAAACCAACCGTGTTGTCGTTATACCAAATTATCTCGGATTCCATTCCTGACTCTGTAGCGTTTAATGAAGCATTTATATAAAATTCGGCTGTATCCGAAGCCTCGTCAAAGGTTGTTGTAAAATGATACCACGTGTTGTTTTCTCCTTCCGCTGAACCTAGCATATGCTGCTGAGGAGAGATCGTATCTCTCTCGTAAAGAGCCCTATACTTCCGCTGTCCAATATCCATGTAGGCCTGTACAGTAAACTGCATACCGTCATTATTGTTATAATGGTCTTTTCCTCTTTTTGAACCAAAGAGAGCATCTGTTCCTGAATCACTATTCATGCCTGTTATCCTTCCCCATACCTCATAAGTCAGGTTTATCGGTTCCAGCGTTGAACTGTAAGGTATGTCAATAGCGTCGTCTATACCGTCGAATTGTATTGCATTACCGACCGTACCGGGAACGTTGTAAGGCGCGGATGAAAGCGAACCGTCGTTATCGTTGGATGTGCTGTCGTTGATTGAACCGCTTATGACTTGCATGTGTTGGACCATTTTATAACCGGAATTCCATACTCCCGTCTTATTTTCCCCTGATTCTACCGGTGTGTTGTTGCTGTAATAAACGGAAATTGTCTTACCGGATGACGGCAATGACGGGATTCTTACCCATATATGAGCATTGCCAGTAGTATAATTTTCCACTTCATAATCCAGTTCATTTCCTCCGCTGTTGCATGAAGAGTTAAAGAATCTCAAATCGGAATAATCCGATAGCATATCACCATCTTTTGTTAAATTAATATATGCAGGGAAGTTTTCCAGAGTTGATGAACCGACATTTGATATTGATATATTCTTACATTTTGTGAAAGTTGAGTTGGGCCATAATGATATATCACCAATACAATGTGTACCGTTCCATGTTCCGTTGCAGAAACTGAATGTATAACCAGATAAGCCAATATTATCAGTCCACCTTAACCGAAACTCTACTGGTTCTCCTTTTAATGTTGAATTGATTGAATTGTCCCAGTATTTTGGTGGTTTATCCACTGTAACGTTTCTCGAGGACGAGTTCATGTTTCCTGTCAAATCTTGGGCATATACTATGTAATCGTAATATCCATCTGTCAAGTTGGTGAAGTTGTGTTCCAAGTATTTGCTTGAAGTGTTTGTATATAAAGCAACAATTTCTTTTGCGCTCAGGCTCCTATTGAAAATCATTACATCGTCCATTAAACCAGCATGACCATAAAGTGGATTAGCTTGTTTACCTCCTATATCTATTTCCGTGTTTGCATTTCCTCTTGCTCCAGTACTTCTTGCCGTTGGAGTATTATCTAAAGATCCATTTACGTAGATTAACATGTGGCTTCCATTGTATATTGCTGCAACATGATACCATGTGTTTAAAGCTAATATCGTGTTACCTGTTGTAATATTTTGTCCAGTATCATCTTCCATAGCAAATTTAATATAGTGCCCTGAACCAGATACTTGCTCAGCTACATACCATGCATTTTGAGGATTTAAGTTGTCTGCACCATGAGCCCACCTTGAAATATAGTTTCTCCAACCATCTATCTGTGAATCAGTATATATCCAAGCTACAAGTGTCATTGGTCCTGATATATTCAGACTATCATCATTTGGAATAGTTATTCTGTCTACATTCCCATCAAAATCAAATCCTTTTCCTAACTTTCCTGAATTATCTTGCACAGCATTCCCATAAGCAGTACCATTATTTCCATAACTTGAAATATCATAAACCAATGCCCCCTCTCCTGTCTGGTTAACATCATCCATCCTCCACCAACCAACTAAACTATAATTCCAGTCGAAGAAGGCTGACGTATTGGATACGTCTTTAATTGTTGTGTTTAGGTAGACGTAGTTATCTGAAGTGACATTTCCATCGGGCGGAGTTGGGTTTTCCCAGATTATATATGGCACTTCATCCGATTTCAATGGCAAATAGTCCACATTGTCAGAGCAGTTCACCCCGGGTTCGCACCACGTGTCGTTGTAAACATCATAAACTTTATCACAGAAGCCGTCATAGTCTGCATCCGTGCACGTATCAGAGTAGTCGTTGCCTGCGCTGTTCGTGTAGTAGTTGCCACCTATCTGTGTTCCCTCTGAATAAATCCGGGTGCCGGTTTGGTTGGTGGTGTTGAAGTAGTTCGCTAGCATACTAGAATAAGTCCTAATATTTCCATTGGTTCCAGAATTATTGAGGAGACAATTATAGATTTTGTTGTATTCTGGGTGATCGGAGCCTCCTAGGTTGAAATAGATTCCTGCTACGGTGTTGTCCTGGATTACGGAATTATTGATTGTGTTGTTGTCTGAATTGCCATATATCCGGAATCCATACTGATTCTGTCTAGTTTTTACATCTATGAAGTTATTAGAAGATGAATTGTAAAGAGAGAAACCGGAATTTGTGTTATTTTCAGATGTTATGTTGGTTAGGCTTGAGTTGTAACAGTATCGAATACCGAATCCTCCTGAATTGTTGTAAGCGGTTATATTGATTAGGGTGTGGTTTGAACCGCCTATTCGCACACCATTATTGTTATTGTAAATGGTTATATTGATTAGGGTGTTGTTGTTTCCTCCACTCCCTAGATCAATACCGTAATCTGAGTTACCGTGAGTTGTTACATCAATTAAAGTGTTGTTACCTGCTGCATTGTAGAAGTTAAAACCATCACCGTTTTCATATGCGACTATATGAGTGAAAAGGTTGTCATGCGGACCTGAGACACATGCTATTCCAGCACCAGTATTGTTATAAGCAGTTATGTAAGTCAGATTATTGTAGTCTGAACCACTGCAAATATCAATACCTCGGTTGGTATTGTTGTAAACGGTTATATTGGTTATGGTGTTGTCGTCTGATTGTTGTATACAAATACCATGATAGAAATATCTTACATAAAGGTTCTTGAATGTATTGTTTTTTATAGTGCTTCCTAGTACATGAACTCCGTAAGTACTTGTAGTCTTGTTACTTTCAATAGTATGGTCCAAACCGTCCAGAGTTGAATTTTGGACACCACCCTGGAACTGAATTCCAGTCTGTCCGTCTATAGTGAAGTTCTTCGCCACGCAGTAGTAGGTGTTGCTCTGATCAATCGTAAATGGCAAACTTAGTATGTCCACATCACAATAACTGGGTGTGATGGCAATGGTCACGTTCCTGCTGGACGTATTAATATTTCCTGCTTCATCTATTGCCCATG
>JAGLWW010000053.1 GCA_023133195.1 Candidatus Aenigmatarchaeota archaeon | reverse complement strand
CATGTTCATGCCTGCTCCAAAGGAGTCTTATAAAGTAAAGAAGTTCAAGTATACTTCTCCGGAAGCGGGAGAGTCAATCGGCAAAAAAATAAAAAAACAACTGAAAAAAATCAGCGTAAGATTGAAAGGTATAAAGAAAGAAAAAAATAAAAAAACAGGATATGCATGGAAGAAAAAGTAAAGATAAGGGTAATAACCGGTAGTTTAACTTCCGTTTTAATAATATTGGGGTTCATACTCTTCAGAATTTTTTCAGTATCTACCCAATCGGTTTTGTCGTATCCCATAACCTTTTTCAAGAATTTCATATCATTATCAGCAAGTTCCGGTGCATCAGATGCAATTTTGAATTCTGTTACCAGTCCACTAATTTATCTAATTCCATTCATCCCAATAACGATAGCTTTTTGTGTTCTTGTATTTTATGGAGTGAATTTCGGTGAGGACAGAAGACTGGGACTTCTATCTTGTTTGATTTCATCAGTAATCGGAATGATAATAGTCGGGCCATCTCTAACGTCTCTTATTTTTGCATTGAGCATAATGATTTGTGGCGCACTTATCACACCACTGTCGATTATGTATCTGGAAGAGCTAAAGAAATGGAAGAAATATAGGATAGGCTCGAAAACAATTGACAAGTGCTTTCTTTTAATCAACCTCCTGTTACTCTTTGCTTTGTTTTTAAACGTGTTTTTTGAAATAGAATACTACAACGATATTTATACAAACGAGACAAAGGAAATTGTCATTGAGATGGTGCCTGACATAGGCGGCGACGAAATGTTGCAAGCAGAAGGATTTGAACTTATGCCGCCGGAGCAACAGGAGGAAATTAGAGAGGAATATTCAAAACTAACAGAAAGCCAAAAAGATGTTATAAACTCAAGAATTGAAGATATGTTTGAATCGGGCAACATTTCAGTTCTGATAAATCTTTCCATATTTCTAATGCCGCTAATGGTCTTTGCTTTCCTGGAGCTATTAAGAATAATCATTTTGATTCCAATGGCGGGATTGATAACAAGAATAACTCTCACTGAAGTAAAATCCTAAATAATTTTTTTGGTTAGTTCTTTCTCCCTAATATACTTGCATATCTCGCATATCTCGCAAGTGGCTTCCTGAAAATTTATTTCGTTTTTTGCCAAAGAACTGGAAATTTTTGATATTTTATTGCTTATTTTCAAATCCTTTTCCAGAGTTTTTGTTCTGATACCTCTTAGATGTTTTCTATATTGAGAGACCGCAGGCTGGGTCATGCCAAGTTTCTTAGCGGTTTCCCTCTGGGTCATTTTATGTATCTCCATGAGGTCTCTTGCCACCATGGCTCTTATAGCAGGTATAACATACAAGGCCATCGTTTCGCATATTGGTTTCATTAAAACACCATTTCTAATTGATAACATTATTTCATTGTCACAGATATTTAAATATAACATTGTTATATTCTGTTCCACCCAAAAGAAAAAATCCCATATTTCATTCATATCTCAGTGCGTCCACTGGATCCATTTTGGCAGCTTTTCTTGCGGGATAAGCACCAGATACCATACCTATCACTATAGAAAAGACGAGCGAGCCAACTAAAAGTTCGGGGGAGAAGTAAACATTCATGGGTATTCCCACAGTATTACCTGCAAGTTGCGCTACTATATAAGATCCACTGAAACCAATACCAAAGCCGATTAAACCTCCCAAAAAACCCACTATCGCAGCTTCCCCGAGAAACAGAAGTGATACAATTTTGTTTGTTGCGCCAGTGGCCTTCATAATTCCTATCTCTTTTGTCCTTTCAAGCACGGTCATGAGCATTATGTTCATAATTCCAATACCCCCGACAAGAAGTGATATGGCAGCTATTCCAATAAAAACAATTTGTAATATATTAAGAATATCTGTCGCCATTTCAAGCATATCCCCAAAAGTCTGTACCTTGAAGTCTTCCGCCCCTCTTGCATCTTCCAGTTCGTCTTTTATTTTTTCAGAAACTTTGTCCACATCAATGTCATCACGCGCATCCACAAAAATCATAGAGAACTCGTCTGTATCGTTGAATATTGATTTTGCTGCTTCTATTGGAATCATTATTGACATGTCATCCATAGGATTGCCTATTTTTTTAAGCAGACCAACTACCTTGAATGTTTTGCCGTTTATCTCCATTCTGTCCCTGACTTTTACTTCTCTGTCAAACAACTCACTTTTTGCCAAATATCCGAAAACAGCTGCATATTTGTCTTTGCCTCTCAAATCCCTGCCATATTCTATTTCATAACCCTGAACATCTGAAAATAAATCCCCTGATATATCTACATCCATTCCATACAACATGGTGTATGCTTCTTCCTTGCCAAATTCAAATTTGGCAGTCCTACTGAGAATTCCGAAAGCGGTTTCAACCCCGTTCACCCTTTTCACAACCTTCAAGTCACTTTCAGTCAATTTCTCTGTTCCAAAGGCGGCACCAGAAAAACCCATTGAATTGGGAGCACCCGGCATTATCATAATTTTATCGGTTCCCATTTGCTCGAATTGCTCGTTTATAGAATTTTCCAACGCATCACCCAGCGTTATCATGGAGACGATTGCCCCAACGCCTATTACGATTCCAAGAAGTGTCAGTGCAGTTCTAAGTTTCTGGTAAGACAAATTTCTGATTATAATCTTCCAGATTCCCAACATATCATTACCTTATTTTTTCTTCTTTCTGAAAAAAGAAATAGTCTTCTTGACTGCTGGCGTTATGAAGTACTTGATTATTATCAGTGCAACTATTATGTACGCCAGATACTGCCACCATGGAGTCTCCACTTGAAGTTCCTGCATCACTTCTTCAGCATCATACACTTTAATGTAAATAGTATCTTCAGTTTCATATCTCTTATCATCTTCATCCTTGTAGTATGACTTAACGGTAACAGGATATCTTCCTGGTTTCACGTTTTCCTTTATTTTTAGCTTAAAATCTATTGTGTCAAAATCATCTGCATCCATGGTCCCTATGAATATTTCGTTTACCTCTATTTCAGCTACTTCGCTTTCTGCTTTCACTATAGTGTAATAGGCGGAGCCGGATGCTATGTTGGCCAAGTCCACACTAAGGGTAGTTTCTCCTCCCGGGTAGGTCTTTGGTTCTATTCCAACATAAAATACTTTTAATTCAGCTTTATTGGGAGGTTCTGTGATATAAATTTCAGTTTCTTTTTCCAGCCATGAACCATCGTCAATTTTGTATTTCAGTTTTATTTCGTTCCATCCTTCAAGCGCATCTTTATCTACCCTCATTTTATACTGGAGTACCATAGTGTAAAGGCCGGGTATGGTGGAAAATTCTCTTGTTGCCACTTCGCTCATGTCCAGAGAAAACGGATACCTAGGTTCAAGTTCAAACACAACATTATCTGCATTTCCCGTGCCTTTGTTGTGGATTTCTATCCAAAGTGTCATATATTCCCCGGGTTCTGCCGGGTATGGATCATATTTTAACTGGTTTATGTCAAAGGATGCTGTTTCAGATGGTGCGAATCCCAATGACAAAACCGGAATTAAAAGTAAAAACAAACCTAATATTGAAAATCTAACTAACTTCATTTACATCCCTCCGTTTTTTCTATTTTACCGTCTTTAATATATATCCTTTTTTTGGTTTCTTTAGCTATGCTGGCGTCATGAGTCACAAGTATGACTGTTCTACCTTGTTTATAAAGGTCTTTAAATATATTTAATATTTCTTTTCCTGTCTTTGAGTCCAGATTACCGGTGGGTTCGTCGCCGACTATTATCGGCGGGTCGTTTGCAAGAGACCTTGCTATGGCCACCCTTTGCCTTTCACCGCCTGACAACTCAGATGGCCTGTGTTTCATTCTATGTTCAAGTCCCACCATTTTCAGCAATTTTTTTGCTCTTTCCACCCTTTCTTCCTCACTTTTCCCCATAAACCACATCGGTAGCGTCACATTCTCCAATGCACTGAGTCTCTGTATCAAATTAAAGGTCTGGAATACGAATCCGATTTCCCTGCCCCTTATCACAGCAAGCTCGTTGTCATCCATTTCTGCTATATCCCTGCCTTCTATAAGCACTTTGCCCTCTGAAGGTCTGCTCAGGCAGCACATAACATTAAGCAAAGTTGATTTTCCGGAACCACTTGCCCCAACCACTGACATGAACTCGTTTCTGTTGATTTTAAAACTAATACCGTCCAGGGCTTTAACTTGCACGATTCCCATCTGATATATCTTCTTCACGTTTTTCAGTTCAATAATGGTTTTCATATTTTATTTATTTGTTTAATTCTTATTTAAGTCATGAAACTACCAAGAAAATTTTATTCAAGAAGAACAGATGCAGTTGCTAGGGATTTGCTCGGTTCCATTCTTGTTCATCAAATAGGAGATAAAAAACTTTCAGGGAAAATTGTGGAAACAGAAGCTTATTTTGGAAAGAATGATCCAGGAAGCCACGCCTGCCGGAGAATGACACCAAGGAACAGGATAATGTTTGGCAAGCCCGGCTTCGCATACGTTTATTTCGTTTACGGAAACTATTATTGCCTGAATTTCACAACAGAAAAGGAGGGCACTGCAGGAGCGGTTTTAATAAGAGCACTTGAACCCATTCAAGGAAAAGATGAGATGTTCAGAAGAAGAAAAAAGGAAGATTTGACAAGCGGTCCGGGGAAACTCACGCAGGCTCTTGGAATAACAAGGGAGCACAACGGCCTGGACTTGGTTGGGAAAAACCTATACGTGTTGGAAAGGAAAAGACCAGAGAAAATTGTGACAACAACGAGGATAGGAATAAAGGAAGGTAGTGAACTTAAATTAAGATTTTATATCAAGGAAAACAAATTTGTATCTGTATGTTGAAAAAAAGAATAAACAAACTAAGGAAAAAAATGAAAGAAAATAAGATAAACGTTTCACTTTTTCTTTCATCAGAGCCTATAGATGATTCCAATATCCAATACTTCACGGGGTTCCGGCAGGAGAGATACCATTCCTTTGCCTGCTTTCTCGTAACTAAAAATAAAACCACTTTAATTCTTTCCTCTCTTGACTATGATAGAGCCACAGGCAGTGAAGCAGACGAAATCCTAAAAAAAGACGGACCGCTATCTGTTATGTTGAAGTCCGTGATAAAGAAAAACCAGACCATCGGCGTTATTGGAGGGATGTTTCCTTACAGACTTTCTAGGAAATTCAAAAGAATCATGGACATCACGGGAGCGGTATCGGAAATAAGAAGCATAAAGGAACCAAAGGAGATTGAAATGATAATAAAGGCCTGTAACATAACAAACAAAGGAATATCTTTCATAAGAAAAAACCTTCAGGAGGGCATAACAGAAAAAGACATGGCACTGGAACTGGAAAGAGAAAT
>JAGLWW010000052.1 GCA_023133195.1 Candidatus Aenigmatarchaeota archaeon | reverse complement strand
GATTTATAGGGGTTTGGATTGAAGGTCGCCGGTCTGGACTGCTGTTTCTAATATACCCCAAGCATAAATCAGGGCCTCAAAACTCCTGACCAAGTCGCCCTTGTTGTAAAAGTGAAGCGAGTCGGACTGGTAGGCCTTTATGTTCGTCAAAAAGTCAACGCCCTTGGGGCTAATAACTTTTGTCTGGTCTATTGCCTTCCCCAGCTTTCCCATCCATTTCTTTATTTCTTCTTTCAGTTGTTCTTCCGTGTTCATTACAAAGCCTCCTTTTCTATTGAATGAAGTGAGCCCGGTATTATCAGTACAGCAGGTGTCTGGAACTCCCTTTCCATTATTTTTTTTACGGTATCATAAACTGCAAGTCCCCTCTCCCTTGACACAAAAACAACAACTTTGTCCTCTCTGTTGAGCACGTTCTCCTTCCTTTTATCCTCTATCTTGAGCAGGTATTCCAACCCTTCCTTCGGGGTCATAAGCTTCTCTTTTATATCTAGCAAACAAAGCGTGTGCAAACCTCTTTCCTTATTCTCCTTTATGGTGTCATAAGGGCTTTCGGGTTCGTATCCTTCCTGAGGGAACGGTATCGTGGTGGTCTTGCCGAACTTGTAGATGAACAGGCCAGTCTCCCCTATGGACGAGAAAATAGAAGGGGCGTGGACTACTCTGGTCTTTATTCCCTTCTTCCTGGCCTGTATAAGAAGGTCGATGTGCGTGGTCGCGATAAGAGGGTCACCTGGAATCAGTATGCCCACTGTCCTGCTCATGGCCTCCTCAAGAATCTTTTTCTGGTTCTCCTCCAAATCCTTTCTCTGTACTTCTTTTATTTCCTTGTCCAAATCCTGCCTCAGTCTTTCCAGGCCTGACCACCCCGAGGTATACAGTTCCGCGTACAAAGAATCGCATGACTTTGCGGTTTCAAGACCTCTCAAGGTCATATCCTTCTCATCATAAAGTCCCAGTCCAATCAAGCATAACATGGTATCACAATAAAATTTATATAAGAAGACTTTAATAATTAAAATATGAAGAAAGAGAAAGGAAAAATAAGAGGAATAATCATTGCAGCAATACTTTTTATGATCATTGCACAGGTTATTCACACTCTGGGTTCTTACGCAACCATGAGTTTTTACACCAACCCGGAATATTTCCATCTCTGGAGCGAGATTATGATGCCCAACGTGGGTCCGCCTGGAATGGAGTTCTTTGTTCTATCCATAATCTTTAACTTTATAACGGCACTGATATTCACAATTTTTTACGTTACGATAAAGGACTCAATCCACGGCAAGTTCAGCTTCATGAAGGGAATAAACTATGGTATAATGCTCTTTTTCATCACAGCGATTCCAACCTTCCTTTCAATGTCGCTTCTCTTGGCAGTGCCGATTGTTTTAAACATATCCTGGATGATAGAAGCCCTTATAATAGACATATTCGGCGGAATAGTAATCGCCAAGTTCAACAAGTAATCTCGTTCTAACTTAAATCTTTTTTGTGTTTAGTTTAATTAGTGATTTGATGGATTTGGAAGATGCCATGTATTCGGCCCAGCAAGTTATAGAGATGTTTGGCAATATAAACTGGCTTCTGGATGCAAGGAAAAACAACCCTAAATACCCCTGGACTAATGATAAGTTAATGGGAAGGATTGTAGATGACGGAATTGAAATGTTTAAAAATGGGACTAAGAGTTATGTAAAGGAATCCGAATACAAGACGATTCTCAGGACTCTGGAAGAGAACAGGGAAAAGCCGGATGTAGGAGAAGTTCTTGAAGAATGGTACAGTATGGAGAAAGAATTTTTTAAAAACTTGGAATAAAGTTTACGATTTAAGGTTTAAATCTTTCTGGTTTTATTCCCATGTAGTTGTTTCAAATGAAGCTAAATTTGTCCGGTTTGTTCAGGGGTTATATCGGCCTGAAAGACAGTGTAATAGATTTGAACAGGCTTGAAAAGAGACCCAGGATTACGAACGAAGATGTTGAGCGTTATTACGATGAATGTCTCGACAACTTGGACAAGATTTCAAATGATTTCAGTGATAAGAAAGTCCTGAAGGAAATCGGAAAAGAATATATGGAAGACAAGAGGCCTGAATTCATTGCAAGAGATCCTGTTTATCCAAGGATTTTTAGCAGGAAAATTCATGATGACCTGGATTTTTTTGATTCCAGTCCGGCAGAAGAAGACAAATATTTCCATAGTGCAAAAGGTATATCCAGCATACTGCTGGATAAAAACAGTCCCTATTTGAAAATATACGATAAAACAAAGAGGAAAGCGAAAGGTACTGTGTATGGTCATGAAGCAATAATAATACCCAACGACAGGACCCATGTTGAAACCAAGGGCAGGGTTTATCATGAGACCACGCATATGATTCTAAAGGATTATCTGATAAGAACAAACAGATTATTGACAAAGGATGAAGAAAATGTTTCCAAGCACGAAAGGTATGTAGTAGAGATGAAATTTCAGGAAGCAGTTGTGAATAATCTTACCGATATTATGCTTGAAGACGACAAAGAAGCTCTGTTTGAATCGAGGTGGATAGATTATATTGTTGACAGACCCGGGATAAATCGTATCGCATTAACAGCTGCAGCTATTTCGACGGGTTTGGTGACCGGTATCAGTTTTTTCCGCCCAGCTTTAGTACTGATGATACCAGTTCCGGTCATAATTACACGCTTTGCTTATGATTATTATAAGGAATACAAGCGGGAAGAATTGATAAAGCCTGTAATAAGAAAAAATTTTATGATTTAATCAATAAAAAGGCAGTAATCTGATTTACTCCAGCAAGTTCTGGATGATTTTTCTCGGGTTAAATTTCTCTAGGTCTCCGTATTCCTGCCCTGTGCCTATGTAAAGAATTGGCTTCTTAATTGTGTGCGATACGGACAGAGCCGCTCCGCCCTTCTCGTTTACATCCATTTTCGTGAGAATTATCCCGTCCACGCCCACGGTTTCCTCGAATGAACTGGCCTGTTCTACAGCATCGTTCCCTGTCAATGAATCTATTACAAGAATCTTCATGTCAGGCTTATTCACCTTTGTTATCTTGTCAAGCTCGTTCATCAGGTTCACGTTAGTATGAGTCCTCCCAGCCGTGTCCGCAAGGACTACATCTATTCCTTTGGCTTCAGCGTACTTCACAGCATCGTAAATCACTGCGGCAGAATCCGCCCCGTAGTCATGCTTTATAACAGGTATCTTCAGTTTTTGGCCATGCTTTTCCAATTGGTTTATTGCCGCGGCCCTCCAGGTATCTCCCGCAGCCATGTTTACCGTGAGTCCGTTCTCCTTGAGCAAGTGTGCTATGCGCGCTATTGCGGTGGTCTTTCCGCTACCGTTGAACCCCAGGAACAGGATGACAAAGGGCTTTTTTCTGCCCACTTCTTTTATCAGGTCAACCGGTTTCTGGTCCAGTATGTCAAAAAGAGAGTTCTTTATGTTTTCCTTTACAACTATCTCCATCTCACCTTTCTTTATTTCCCTGCCCACGAGATTTTTCTTCAAATCGTTGCATATCTTTTCCGCGGTCTCCAGGGCCACGTCAGATTCCATGAGAGAGATCTGCAAATCCCAGAGCAAATCCTTCAAATCCTTTTCTTCTATAACCCGTTTTTTGAACAGCCCGAACTTTTTCTTCGGTTTTTCCGGTTCTTTCTTGGGTTCTTCTCTTGGCTTTTTTGCTTCTTCTTTTTTCTCAGGATCCTTTACCTCTTCCCTTTTTTCCTCTTTTTTCGGTTCTATCTCCTTTACTGGCTTTTCTTCTATGGGCTCCTTTTTTGGAGGTTCTTCTTTCGGTTCCTCTGGTTTTGCTTTGGGCTTCCTCTTAAAAAACGATTTCTTAGGCTTCTCAACGACTTCCCTGGCCTCAGGTTTTTTAACGACGACGGTTATTTTTTCCGGTTCTTCTGTCTCCTCAACCTTTTCCATTCTCCTTGTTATCTTCTCTATGTTTTCCTTGAGCTTTTTCTTGAGAAACCCGAACATAAACATCACTAATTATATAGAAATTTTATTGGTTATAAAAGTGCTGCTACTTTTTTATTGCATATTCTTTTACTTTTTCGGCAGCTTCTTGCATCTCTTTGTAAGTATCATATACTTCAGATTTTTCAAATTTCTTGTTGCCGAGGTCAGGGCAACCGGAAAATAAAGTTGTCTTAAAAATAAAGCCATTTCCATTATATTCTCCTTCGCACTTGACTTTTTTTATACCTTCTCTATATCTCATTTTTATATCAAAATTTTCTACCATGCCGCTTACTTCATGATTAAAATCTTTGATACATTCTTCCATTAAATCTCTCATTAGAATTCACCTCTAATATAATTTTAGCGGTAAAGTTATTTATCCTTCAATATAACGTATTCACCAAAGCCAATTTTATAATTAGTAATTAGTTTGAATTCTGTGTCTTTGATTATATCGTTGAATTTTTTCACTGCTTCATCTTTCGGATAATTATCTAAAGTTTTCAGTAAAGAATATGTGAGTTTCTCTTTTTCCAGTCTTTTCCAGCTATTTTTCCCAATTCTATAGCCCCTGTCTCTGAGTTTTTTAGTAAGTTCATTTCTTTCCATGTTTAATATATTCATTCGCAAAAGATTTAATCTTGATTCTGGTCCACATAAGCCACAAGACCAGAACCACGATTATCATGGAGAACTGCCACAGGAAATCGTGAAACAGGTCGAACAGTTCAGGATTTTTCATGCCCAACCATATCATAAACAGGATACGGAGCAGGTTGAAGGCAAAAAAAGCAGGCAGACCTACTGCAAGTCCTGCCGCCTTTTTCTTCCACGAGGCCTTCGTGGACAAAATCAATGCTGATAAGAACAACAATCCTTTCCATCCCGTGCAGTCCTTGCTTATGTTTACGGAAAAATTTTCAAAAATAAGTAAGAATCCCTGCCTCTCCACAGAAACTCCCATGAGATTAAGAAAGGAGAAAACGGTTTTTGTCACGGTTTCCTGCAGAAATCCCAGGTCAATGCCGAGCCATATCACAAGATAAAGCGGTATTGAAAACAGAAGCAGCTTGGTAAGGAATATAAGAGTTTCACTGAGTTTTTTGTTTTCAATCATTAGACCTCTTCCTGTATTCCTTTAGCCATCCGATGAAACCCTTCTTTCTTACCTTTTTTGCGTTTTCCTTGGAAATCATCCCGCATCCCCCGATAATCCTGATTTCAATCTCTTTCTTTCCCAATACGATTATCCCTTCCTTTTCTATTTTTTCCTTTACATTTTCCGGGAAATTCCCCACTATAATCTCTATTTCCCTTTCCTTTAACTTGGTTATTAACTTTTTGTCTATTCTTGAATACTCACGGAAATATAATAAATCCCTGTAGAGTCCGAGTTCCTTCTCAATTTTTACCAACTCCTCGTAACTGGAGTCTTTGACTACCTTTACAGGGACAAGCCCTTTCTTTCTCGTCATCTCCAGTTCTTTTAGCGTGTTTACTCTCTTGTTCATCTCAATAAGTTTCTCATTCTTCTTCTTGAGCTCGCTTTCCAGGTTCTTCACTTTATAATCTTTTTTCTCAGGTTGCTTTTTTGTCCTTTTCTTGGACCTGACTTTTTTCAACTTGTTGTTCTCATCTTCCAGGAATTTTACCCTTCCTTCAAGCTTCCCTGCATACCTCTCCAGAATGGCTATTGATTTTTCCTTTTCCTTGAGATTTCCCCTCAATTTGCCTAGGATGTTTTCCACATCACCCTTGGTTACTTTCCCCTTTCTTTTGATTATCTTCTTTTCCGGTCCTCTTTCCATGGACAGCACCAGTTCTATGGCTTCAGCTGTGTTGCTGCACCTTCC
>JAGLWW010000051.1 GCA_023133195.1 Candidatus Aenigmatarchaeota archaeon | reverse complement strand
AGGTAATAAGAAAGGGCAGGAGACCTTACACGATGTGCATAGATCCTAAGTGTCCGAGCAAAGCTAATTGGGGTAAGAAGAAACAAAACACAAATAAATAATTTTAAACATAATCTAAATTATATGAATTTTTCTATCCATAATAAAGAAATAAGCGGTCCTTTTACAATTCCTTCTGGAATTGTAACGACAGAACTACCTACGCTGGAAAAAATTTCTAAAATCGATGAAATAGGTATACTAACAACAAAAAGCATCGGACCTGAGCCAAGAGAAGGCAACAGAGAACCAATACTAACTCAAGTCGCGCCACTATCTTTTTTGAATGCAGTTGGCTTAACTAACCCAGGCTCAGAAGAATTCGCAAAAAGACTTTCCAAGATAAAACTTCCCCCAGATAAGTTTCTTCTTTGTTCCATATTCGGTGTAAATGAAAATGAATTTTATAAGGTAGCAGAAGATTTGCTGCCATACGTGGATGGATTTGAATTAAATGTTTCCTGTCCTCACGCAGAAAGATATGGCCAGGCTATTGGTGAAGACAAGAAGCTTGTGTTTAGAATAACAAAAAAAGTCTCTTCTCTTAAAAAACCTGTCTTTGTTAAAATATCCCCCAACATTGAATTAAATGATATGGTGAAGGCAGCGGTTGAAGGTAAAGCATTTGGCATAATGGCCATAAACACAGTAGGACCTTACCCTAAAATGGTAGACGGTTATCCCGTTCTAACAAAGGTATGCGGAGGTATGTCCGGAAAAAACATATTTCATACAGGTCTGGAATGTGTTGAAAGAATATCAAAAATAACCAAACTTCCAATTATAGGCTGTGGGGGCATAAGCACAGCAAAGGATGTGAGGGCATACAAGAAAGCTGGCGCATCGTACTACGGAATCGGAAGTACATTGACCGGAATGAATACAAAAGAAATAAAAGAATATTTCCATGAACTATGTGAGGATATAATTAATAATACTAACAATGTTATCAGGTTATTGAAAACAGTAGATATGGAATATAAAAAATATAAAATAAAGGAAAAAACCGATTTATCGGAAGACTTGTTCCTGCTGGAATTTTATGATAACTTTGATTCTAAACCAGGACAATTTGTTTTCATATGGGTACCTGGAAAGGGGGAGAAACCTTTCTCTGTACTTGACGATCAACCACTGAAATTGCTTGTACAGAAGAAAGGTTATTTTACCACAGAACTGTCGAAACTTGATAAAAATAATACAATCTATGTAAGGGGACCTTACGGCAATTGCCCAAAAGTCAGAGGTAAAGTTTTATTGGTGGGTGGAGGCACGGGAATAGCAGGACTCTACTTGTTTGCCAAAGGTTCTCGTAACGAAGTCGTCGCTCTTTTAGGTGCCAGAGACAAAAATCATTTGATATTTAAAGAAGAATTTGAAAACTACGGAGAAGTTTATCTCGCCACGGAGGACGGTTCCATTGGACATAAATGTTTTGCTACAGACTTTCTGGAAGAAATATTAGAAAATTTTAAAGCTGATTACTGCATCAATTGCGGACCTCCCAGAATGATAAAAACTGCCATCTCTAAAGAAATCAAATACGTGAAACCTGTGAATATATACTCTTCCATTGATTTTTTAACAAGATGTGGAGTTGGCTTGTGCGGAAGTTGTGCCACATCAAAAGGATATAGGAGTTGTGTTGACGGAACTTTTCTGAGAACGAGCCAGATATAAAATACCTTGTAACTATATGGGTTTTCTTGAATATAAATTTTCGTGGTCTTGTATAGAAATTCTTTTATTTCACTAAAGAAAACTATGGTCGGGTTCTTTCGACCCTTGATTTCTAACTCCCACAGAAGAGGTGGTTTTATGATAGATGAAGATTGCGAAAATTACAAGGATAAAAAACCTTATGTGGTTCCAGACATGCTCCTTACGAGTGATGTGGCTTTTAATATTCGTGAGGATGGCCGGAACAAAAAATATGTTAAAATTCCAGATTGAAAATACAATTAGAAAAGTTTGAATTTCTTTTCCGCGGGGACTACTCCATCCTGGGTTATCTTGAAATGAACTTCCTTTCCTTCCGGTATAGACCTGTGCTTTCTCAGAATTGCAACTCTTTTGCCTTTGTCCAGTTTTATCAGCTCCACGAGACACTTGCTCCAGTATTTTGTTATATCGCGGGAAACTGGTTGAGTACCACCATTGCTGGTATACATGTGATTTGTTATGAGAACAGGAATGTCCTTTTCCCTAGACATCTTTGATAATATCGCCAGTTGTGTTGAAAGCATTTTGTTTATTTTTTGAAAGTTATCCTCATCCAGTTCAAGCCTGTACAGGTTCACAAGAGAATCCAGCACTATCAAACCGACATCATTGTCAAATTTATTCTCCAGTTCCGTGATTACTTTGTCCTGCTCTTCGAATGTTTTGGGTTCTATCAGAATTATCTTTTGAGAAGCGTTTTCAAAATCTTTTGATATCTGTGAAAATCTCTCGGGACTAAACCCACCCTCGGTATCTATGAATATCACTTTTTTTCCTTTCTTTATACAAGAATTAGTCGCTATAAGCACTATGTTGGTTTTTCCGCAACCCGGGGGTCCGTATAAATTCGTCAAAGCTTTGTGTTCTATCCCGCCGGAAAGCAATTCATCCAGTGGCTCCTGACCAAAGGGGAGTTTTTTACTTATCTCCAAATAACACACCCAAATCTTATTGTACCCCAACGCTTAAGTATATTTTCAAAGGTTTATAAGACATGCCATAAAAATTATAGTATGAATATAATTGAACCAATATTGCTTGGTATTGTTCAAGGTGTCACCGAGTGGCTTCCTGTAAGCAGCGAAGGAATTTCTTCCATAGTTTTGGTGAATTTTTTCGGAAAATCGCTTGAAGAGGCGGTATTCCTCTCAATATGGCTTCATACAGGAACTTTGTTTGCAGCTTTAGTTTACTTTCGCAAAGAAATTATGGGTATAATCAAAAATTTATCCAAATATAAAGTAAAAAGTATGGAAGGCTACAACGGTCTTACAACTTTTCTTATAGTTTCCACTTTATTAACCGGAGTTATTGGAGCACCCCTGCTCCTGTTCGGTTTGAATGAAATCAAATTTTCCGGAAGTCATACAATGGCTTTCATAGGTTTGTTGTTGATTGTAACTGGACTGTTTCAGAGATTTGGTAAGAAAGTTGAGGGTATTAAAAAAGATTTGAAAATTCGTGACGCCATTCTGGTCGGTATAGTCCAGGCCTTCTCTGTTCTCCCCGGTCTGAGCCGCTCGGGCCTGACCACCTCAGTACTTCTGTTTGAAAAACATGAAGCCAGGCAAGCATTGAGGCTTAGTTTCCTTATGAGCATCCCTGCAGTTTTGGCCGCGGAGGTGGGACTTGGCCTCCTCGGAAAAATAAGTTTTGATTTGTATTCACTAATCGCCATTTTCTTTTCCTTTGTGTTCGGCCTGGCCACAATAAAAATCCTCATGAAAGTTGCAAGAAAAGTTGATTTCAGCTGGTTCTGTATATTCCTTGGTTTGATGGCAGTAATGACTTTATTTATTTAAACAGAAGGAGTGAAAAATAATAATTCAAGGTGATTCAGATTATTTTACTTGTATTTGGTTTGATTGACATACTGGTGGGCGTTTCCATATTATACCCGGGAATCCTCTCTTCCATATCTTTTTACATGGCAGTAATAGTCCTGTTAAAAGGCATCTTTTCATTCGGCTCTGCTGCCATTAAAAACTACTGGCTTGACTGGATGGGAGCTGTTGATATAATAGCAGGAATAGTTCTTTTAACAGGATTTTCCATTCCTTATTTTTGGGTCCTGCCAATATTCAAAGGTCTTTACACAATCCTGCGCCACTATGCAGACCAGAGCTTTCTTCATTGATAGAAAAAAATGGGGTTTTATAAAATAGTATACGGATATCTTTGAGTTTAAGTTGGAACAAAATCACTCAATCTTTCCAAATCTTTATCCATCCTAATTCCTTCCATGATTTTAATTCTTCCGAATAGGATAGTTCCTCTGGCAATGGATTTAAGCAATAAACCGTTATTTCCTTTCCTAGAGATATGTTTAATCCTATAGCAAAAGCTATTTCTGCAAAAACGCTAGGACCTATATAGTTTGAAATCCCGTTTTTCTCTATATTAAGAATGAATAAAATATCAGATTCTATAATCTTTTTATAGTGCTCTATATGAGTGGTTTGATAAGCTTCTAAAGAGTCTTGGTCAATAAGTTGAGGACATCTTATAACAGCGTATCCTTTATTCTCTAACTTTCTTTTGTATTCTTTTGCCTCCTTCAGTAAGAATCTACTCGCACAGATAACCACTTTTTTCATGTATTGTTATTATCTCATATTCTTATTAAAATTATGTTAAATCAACCTATTTTGAGACAGAACCATACACCGTTAACTTTATATATTTTTTAGTGTAAATAAACACTAAATAGGTGCCGATATGAAGATAAGGATAAAAGAGGATGAAAAAGGGAACGTGGCCGTCCTGATAAATTTCAGCACTCACTCAGAGAAATTTGACTCAAACTACGAGAGGAACAAGTTCTTTCGCGGTTTGTACGGCTGGAAGCAAATAATAAGGAGTGAAAAATCCGAATACAGATACCAGAGAAACGGGCTGCTCAACGAGATACCGCACATAAAGGTTGATAGCTCTGTCTTCATAGTGGCAATGAAGGAAATGGAGAGGATAATAAAGTATATGAAGGAGTGGGAAGACAAGATAGATTATGATTTTCTTAAGATTTTTCTGGAACCAGAGGAATATGAAAAACTTAAATCTGAAAATATAAAAATAAGGTAGGTGATTTCATGATTTTGAAGAAAAATAAGGAAGGTGAAGGTGTGAAGTTAAAGGTTGGAGAGCTTACAAGCAGGGACGAATATGGAAAAGGCATAGCAAGGCTCGACTCCAGTGTAATGAAAAAACTTGGTATAAGGGAAGGCGATGTTATAAAAATAGTGGGCAACGCCATGACAGGAGCCATAGCGGTAAGGCCTTACCCAAACGACATCGGCTTGGATATAATAAGAATGGACGGTCTTGTCAGGAAAAATGCAGGAACCAGTCTCGGTGAAGCGGTGACTGTCAGCGATGCTGAAATAAAAGAGGCCAAAACTGTGGTACTTGCCCCTGCGCAAAAAGGGATAAGAGTTATTATGAATTCCAACCTGATGAAACAAAAACTTGTCATGAGACCTGTGACAAAGGGGGATATAATCGTCCCGTCTTCTGTCGTAAACAGGAGAACCCAGATGGACCCTTTTGAAGATTTGTTCAAGCAGTTCGGGATAAACATAGAAATGATGGGAAGTTCGTTTGGTTCTTTCGGCACGGAGATAAAGATGGTTATAGTCAAAGTTTCTCCTGAAGGAATGGCGAGAATAACCGAGAACACGGAAATCGAACTGAAAGAACAGGCGGTTGAAAAAATAGAGGAAACAAGAATACCTACTGTAACATATGAGGATATTGGTGGTCTGGGGGAGGAGATAAAAAAAGTTAGGGAATTGATTGAGCTTCCCCTTAAGCATCCTGAACTATTTGAAAGGCTTGGAATAGCTCCCCCAAAGGGAGTTCTTATGTACGGGCCACCCGGAACCGGCAAGACTCTTCTTGCAAAAGCTGTGGCAAACGAAGCCGGTGCACATTTCATTTCTTTAGCAGGTCCGGAAATAATGTCCAAGTTCTATGGTCAGTCCGAGGAAAATCTGAGAAAGGTGTTTGAGGATGCGGAACAAAACGCACCTTCCATAATCTTCATAGATGAAATAGATGCCATAGCACCAAAAAGAGAAGAGGTTAC
>JAGLWW010000050.1 GCA_023133195.1 Candidatus Aenigmatarchaeota archaeon | reverse complement strand
TGCGTGGTCGGGGCATCAAGAGGATATCCTGGCGATTATTCTCAAGTAAAAGGAAAGAGGATACACGGACTGGAAAAAGCTATGATGATGGACGGAGTAACTGTTTATGGCGCGGGAATATCCATTAAAGACGGAAAATTTTATGCAAATGGGGGAAGGTTGTTTAATGTCGTTGCCGAGGGAGATACCATACTTGAAGCAAAACACAGGGCATACTCAGCCATGGCACACGTAAATATTGAAGGAAACAATCTCCATTACAGGACAGATATAGGATGGAGAGATGTCGAAAGATTTCTGAAAACAAATTAATTAGTTATTTAAAAATCCAAGATAAACTTTTTCTATGAGAATTTATTTTGCTGCTCCATATACCAATCTGGCCAAACCCGTCGAAGGCTCTGAGTATGGCTGGGTTCCTGATGATTACACCAAATGGCTGCGAAAGGTAATAGAAGGTCTGGAAGCCATGAGTCATCAGGTACACTGTCCGCACAGGGACGACCATAAATGGGGCAAATCCTTCCCGAAACTCCATGAACTGGTCCCGAACCAGTTCAAAAAGATAACCAAAGAAACAGACCTCTTTCTCGCCTATCTGGGCCAGCCCCAGAGTGCAGGGGTTGCCATAGAGATAGGTTATGCAATCTCCCGAGGTACACGCACAATAATAATCAAGAAGCCAGGAGATAAAATCACCCTGATTGCACAGGGCCTGGATGAAATCACTCCATGTGAAATCCTTGAATTCCGGGATTTGGAAGGCCTACTGAGTCAGCTAAGGACAAGAATAGGTTCACAGTAAGCTTTAAATACTATTTAGTTACTAATTGGTAGTTATGAAAGAAGATAAAATACCTACAAACATAGAGTTTGTTTCATATAGACCGAATGGTCGTAAGGATACTATTTTAGTGCCTAAACTACCTCTTCAATCGGCTGAGCAGGAAATAAAGAAGGGGGAAATAACAGATACTGCCAAAAAGGATGATATAGTTTACAAAAAAATAATTGAATTTTATCAGGCAAAAAGAAATGAATTAGATAGTTATTTTGGTGACGTTTA
This sequence comes from Candidatus Aenigmatarchaeota archaeon, assembly GCA_023133195.1. Taxonomy (GTDB): domain Archaea; phylum Aenigmatarchaeota; class Aenigmatarchaeia; order PWEA01; family JAGHBM01; genus JAGLWW01. The sequence continues at coordinate 4,780 of JAGLWW010000050.1, read as the reverse complement.
CACTGAAAGAGTTTTTGATCAGGATGAACATCTGGATTGAATTTTAACTATTTTTATTTCTCCAAAGCTTAATATCTTTATGAAATATTCAGAACTAGCCGACGTCTATGAAAAGTTAGAAAAGACCCAGTCAAAACTTGAAAAGGCCGACATACTTGCCGAGCTTTTTTCAAAGGCCGGTTCAGACGATTTGCCCAAATTAGTTTTCCTGGCCTCGGGACGCGTATTCCCATCCTATTCAGAGGAGGTAATAGGCATAGCCGACCAATTGATGACAAAATCAATAGCAAGGGCCACGGGTTTCTCTGCTGGAGAAGTCGAAGAAAAGTTCAAGGAAACCGGCGATTTGGGCCTCTCAGCTTCTCACTTCGTGGAAAAAAGGAAGCAGCGCACCCTTTTAAGCAAAGAACTTACACTGGAAAAAGTTTTTGAGAACATAAGAGAGCTGTCAACAATAGAAGGCACACGTTCCCAGAAGAAGAAGATGGACCTTATCGCAGAGTTGTTTGCCTCAGCAGAGCCAAAGGAGGCAGTCTACATCACGAGAACTGTCCTGGAGGAACTGAGGATAGGCGTTGCCCGGGGAATAATAAGAGACGCTATCGTGAAGGCCTTCCTAAAACCGGAAGACATGGAAGAAAAGAAAAAACTTACTGAAGTGACGGAGAATGCCTTTAACATAACCTCGGATTTCAGCAAGGTCGCAAAAATAGCAAAAGAGAAGGGAGTAAAAGGACTGGAAAAAGTGGAGGTGAAACTGGGCCAGCCCATGCATGTGATGTTGGGAGAAAAGGTGGACTCAATAAAGGAAATTATTGACAAGTTCGGGAAGGTGGCTGTAGAGTATAAATACGACGGACTTCGTGCAGAAATAATGAAGAAGGGGGACAAGATATGGGTTTTTACAAGAAGACTGGAGAATGTTTCTCATCAGTTCCCGGACCTCGTAGAGTTCTGCAAGAAGGCTTTGAAACCGGATGAATGTGTGGTTGACGGAGAGATTCTGGCAATAGACCCGAAAACTGGTTATCCCCAGCCGTTCCAGAATTTGTCCCAGAGGATTCACAGGAAATATAATATAGAAGAAATGACCAAAAAGATTCCCATACAGGTCAACATTTTTGATATCATGTACTTAAACGGAGAGATGCTTTTTGACAAGCCGTTTAATGAAAGGAGAAAGATTCTTGAGAAATCCGTGAAGACAATTCCGAAAAAGTTCCAGTTGGCCAAACAGATAGTTACAGATGACTTGGAAAAAGCGGAGTTTTTTTACAAGCAGGCTCTGGATGCGGGGCAGGAAGGGGTTTTTCTCAAAGTCCTGGATTCAAAATACGTTTTCGGAAGGCATGTGGATGGCTGGTACAAGATAAAGCCAATAATGGAGACCTTGGACTTGGTTATAGTTGCTGCCACCTGGGGCGAAGGGAAAAGGACAAAATGGCTCAGTTCCTATGTACTGGCCTGCAGGGATCAGGATACAGGCTCTTTTCTACCGTGCGGTATGATGGGCACGGGACTTACAGAAGAGATGTTCCAAGTCGTGACTGACACATTAAAACCTTTAATAACAGAGGAAAAGGGAAAGGAAGTTAAAATCAAACCAAGGGTCGTGGTTGAGGTGGCCTATCAGGAAATACAAAAGTCACCAACTTACGAGGCAGGCTACGCTCTTCGTTTTCCGAGAATGCTTAGAGTTAGAGAAGCGGACAGGTCTCCCGATGAATGTGATACTCTGGAAAGGCTTAAAAAATTATACAAAAGCCAGGGCAGGGAGGGTTAGTTTTATAACCATAAAACGATTCCTCGAGAAAAGCTTAAATACTTAAAGAATCTCATTTTATAGTACGTTTAGCACTTAAAAGTGACACAAAACTATATAAATATAGGATATAAATAATTTTTAGGTCGATAAAAAATGGTAGAATCAATGGTAAATCTGGAAGTAATGGACACACTAAGATCTTTGGGATTGAATTCATACGAGAGAAAACTCTTTGTAACCCTTTTAGCAAAAGGAACTTCCAATGCAGGAACTCTGTCAGAGTTATCGGGGGTGCCAAGGTCAAGGACTTACGACGTGCTTGAGAGCTTGGCTGACAAAGGTTTTGTCGTGATTCAGTCAAGCAAACCATTAAAATACGTGGCAATAGATCCAAGAGAAGCCATGGAAAGGCTTAAGTCAAAACACGAGGAAAATTACAAGACAATGATTAAGAGAATAGAGATAGTGAAAAAAGGAAAAACTCTTGACGAATTGGAGAAATTATTCAAGAACGGCGTGAAGACAGTAGACCCAACAGAGTTCACCGGTGCTTTGAAGGGAAGAAATTCAATGAACCAGCAGATGCAAACTTTAATAAAAAAATCTAAAAAAAGCTTTTCACTTCTGACTTCTTCTGAAGGATTAAAGGAGCTTTATGAAAATCATGGGAAATTATTGGAAGATGCAGCAAAGAGAGGAGTAAAGATAAAGATTGCAGCGCCATTTGGAAATATAAACGAAGACGCAGTAAAGAACTTGAAATCCTTTGTAGAAATAAGAAACATGAAAGATTCAAAGGTTGCTGGGAGATTCGCAGTATCAGATAGCAAGGAATTCGTGTTTGCGTTGACAAAAGACAGCAATACCCATCCGACACAAGACCTGCATTTATGGTCCCAAAGCGATCATGCAGCGGGAGATGTGCTGGAGCCTTTATTCAAAATGGTCTGGAAGAATTCTAACTAAGTCCAAATGCCTAGAGTTCTAGGTATTTTTATATACTTTTTTATAAAATTAGTCTTATGCTCATACCAGAGATGGGTACTTATTTCTAAATGATAGTAGGTATTGAAAGTGTTCCTAAGACAGCCAATGAAACTAAAATTCCAGCAATTATCACTCCTATTATATTTGCTAAAATAAAACTCTTAAATTTAATTCCAAATACATAGGCGGCTAGTGCGCCAGTCCATGAACCGCTGCCAGGTAATGGAATTGCAATAAATAACACAAGTCCTAATAGACCATATTTATCTATATGCTTCTTTGTTTTTCTTTGAACTCTTAAAACTATTTTATTGTAAATCCTTGAAAAAAATTGATATTTTAAGAAGTAATTTGTTAATTTAATTAATAGCAAAAATACTATTATCCCAACTAAAATATTCGAAAGAATGGAAATTAAAAATACTTGCAAGATAGGAAGTTCGAGAATATAAACTCCATAGGGAATACTTGCTCTTAGTTCTAGAGTTGGCAAAAAAGTTAAAGCTATAATTAATAAAATTTTATCTATCATTTTTCTACCCACTTATCAAGTTTGTAAATTAGTTCAGATTTTCCTGATTTAATTATTAAGTTTTTAATATCATCGATATTTATATACTTGACATTGCATTTTTGAGATTTTTTATTTCCTTTTAAGCACCAAAATTCTAATTTTTTACAATATGGAAGATAATTTTTTATATCTTCATCTATACTTCTACAAAAAATAGAAAGTTTTGCATCTATAATTTTTGTAATAGTTCCGTCATATTCAATAACTATATCAGGTATTTTTCTATTTTTAAGACATTTTTTAATTTTAGTATGTTTTCCATAGATATTCTTGCAACATTCTATTACAAAATTCTCCCATTCAATCCATTTACCATCAAGATACCCATAGTTAGCTTCATACCCAAGATGTTGTAGAAAAATATTATAGCTACCAAAATATCTATAAATTGCACCTAACAGTTTACTATCAATTATATACAATTCATCAAAGATAGGTACAGTTTTTCTATTAGACATAATATTCTTAAAACGAGTTATACATTTTTCTTTGTCCCACGATTCTTGTTTAACTTGAAGATTCAAATCCAAAAGCAATTGATTATAACTTCTATAATATTTATATATTGCCGCAACAAGATCGGCGTTTTCTTCTTTTAAAACTTCTACTGTAGGAATTTCATCATAAGACTTCAAGACCTTTTTGAACTCTAATATACACTTATTTTTATCCCATTTCCTTTCAAAGTTTGGTTTCAAATTAAAATATTGTAACATTTCAGCATAAGATTTCCAACGTCTTTGAATGGCACGCCTTAATCCCGGTGAAATATCATTTAGTTCTTTTAAGGTAGGTGCTTTATCGCATTCTAAATTTTTCATAATTTTCTCAAATTCCTCTAGACATTTAGATTTACTCCAAGTTTTTATATTGGGCTCAAATCCAAGTGAAATTAAAAAATTATTGTAAGTTTTCCAGTTCCTTTCGATGGCATCTAACATCCCAGAATATCCATTATTTCTTAATTCATCATAAGTAGGAATCCTTTTCCATCCCTTTACTATATTATTAAAAACTTCAATTACCTTCTCCTTTGGCCATCTGTAACAGGGACCCTTTTTTAATCTCAATTTTATACGTATGTGTTTTACAGAATATAGACTCCTATTTAATTTATTTGCAATTTCTTTAGCGGTCATATTTTTGTAGTTCTTCTTTAGAAAGTCTATTTCTTCGTTAGTCCATTTCTTCCACATTATACCACAGTTTATTGTGATTTATTCCCTATAAATATAGGGATTTAATCTATATAAAGTTTTCTGTTTATACATTTATCATGCCTAAAAAGAAAGGTTATACGCCAAAAAAATACAAAAAAGAAATACTTAAATTAATTAAAAGAGAACCTTTCGTATCAACAAATGAAGTTTCTAAAAAACTTAAAATCGGTTATGATACAGCTTTTAAATATCTCAAAGAGCTTTCCAAAAATAAAAAAATAAAATTAAAAAAGG
>JAGLWW010000005.1 GCA_023133195.1 Candidatus Aenigmatarchaeota archaeon | reverse complement strand
CTGGAAACCCTTATGGGAAAAGGCCATGAATCGCTTATAGAAAAATCACTTGGCCTCTCCACAATCATATTTGAAATGGCCAAAAAGAAGAACCCCAGAGAACTCGCGGAAAGGATTTTGAAATCAGGAAAAGCTGAAAAGAAATTCAGGCAGATAATAGGAGCACAGGGAGGAAATCCGAAAATCAAACCAAGTCATATCCTCGTCGGGGATTACAAGTTCGAGATAAGGTCTGAAAAGAAGGGAAGGGTTTTCTGGGTAAGAAACGACAGGATAATAGAGCTTGCAAGAAGACTGGGAGCGCCGAAAGACAAGGGTGCTGGCATGCTTCTTAACAAGAAGGTGGGTTATCCTGTCAAGAAAAAAGAACTTCTTTTCACGATGTATGCAGAAAACGAAAAGAGGCTTTCTCATGCATTGAAATTCCTGGAACACACGGAACCCATTAAAGTAAGGGAAAGAGTATCCCAGGAAATGATTATAGATGTCATACCTTCCAAAAAGCATCTCTACAAGAAAAGGTTCTTCTTCGAAAGGTAAGACTAATTGAAATTAAAAAAATAAGGGAAAGTTTTTTACATTTATACTGTCATTAAAGGAAGTATTGTCATGTAAGCTGCTCCTGCAAGAATCGCTGCTAATACTAAAAATACAACTATTGGTATCAACCAAATTGCCACTGCTTTTCCTGTGCTTATTTTGTGCACTTGTTTTAGAGCCATTGTCAACAAATAGAGACCGTATAGTCCTGCTAGAAAACTCAGTATTCCTCCTGCGAATGGTATGATGTTTAGTATTGACGTTATTATCATTAGCGGTGCTCCGTAAAGAGCTATCAGATATGATTGCTTTGTGAAATCGCCTTTTGCACCGAAAATCATTGCAAAGATGTAGATTATTCCTGAAAATATTAGCCAGCCTATCACTGTTACTATTGGAGTTATTATCAAAGCTCCGATAAATGCAATTATTCCGATTCCTGCTCCCATCATTCCTGTTCCAAATCCACCCATGCTTCCGACTGCTGTCAGTCCTGTAAAAGTTGCCAGTCCGCCAATAAATCCTGCTATTACTCCTGCTATCGCTATATGAATTACTCCTTGTCCCAAGTCAGCGTTTTTCTCCTCTTTTTTGAATGTTTCTATGGGGTTTGTCAAAACCTCTTTCCACAAGTTAAAGTCTATCATAAATAAAATGGGAATAAGCTGGCTTATAAAAGTTCCAGTACCTATTTATGGGTGAAATAGCAGACCCTGGGTTTTGTTGAATCGACTCTGCAGAAGCCGAAACGCTCGAACTGGACTAAGCTGTCAACTTTCTCTCTTGAAAAGTCTGGTTCGGCTATGCCCTCTTTTTCCGAAGCATCATCCATTACAACCTTTACTTTTACGTTCTCCTCGGAAACCCAGTGTATTTTCGGAATAGCTTTTACTTCTGTTGACGTGACTTTGGCCTTCTTGTCCAGGATTATGTTGCATAAGTGAAGTAGCCTGACTTCCTTTCCCTTTAATTTTTCAAAATCATTTTTCTCCACGTAAATCTTGTCACCGACCGGAATCTTTCTCACTCCCCTGTCGTCGTCCGGATGTAATGGGGCTTCTGCCATTGTGAACTTCTTGTCCAAGGTTATCTCAACTGGCTCAGAAACGAAGAAGTAGCGGTTGGCAATAGAATCTATTATTTTGCGATTCTCCGTTTCCAGAGACTCCCATTCCACGACAGACTCGTGCTTGCTTAAACCCATCTTGAGAAGGAAATTTCTTATTGCTTCCGGTAAAAATCCTCTTTTCTTCAAGGCGGCCAGCGTCGAGAGACGCGGGTCATCCCATCCTTTTATTTCTCCTTCTTTTATCAGCTTTCTTATTTCTCTCTTTGAAGATAGAACACCCTTTAAATTGAAACGTGCCTGCTCCATTATAATAGTTGGCTTAAATCCAAGAAGCTCTTGTAAATGTCTTTGTAGTTCTGCCCTGAGCTCAAACTCCTTTGACCTTACCCTGTGGGTGACGCCCCAGTGACCATCAGATACAGAAGTTCCGAAATCATATGACGGCCAGACAAAGTATTTGGTTCCGTGCCTCGGGTGAGGCTCTTTGCAAATCTTTAGCATTGTAGGGTCTCTGAACGTAGTGTTCTTATGGTTCAAATCTCCCTTGAATCTGACTACTATATCTCCTTCGTTATATTTTCCTTTCAATACTTCTTTCCATAACTTCATGTTTTCTTCTGGCGTCTGGTTCCTGTGCTCGCATTCTTCTCCTTTGGCGCGCTTGTCTCTCATAACGTCCACTGGGCAAGAGCAAAGATAGAAATGTCCGTTTTTTATCATCTTTTCAGCGTAATCATAAAATATGTCCAGATTATCGGAAATGTAGACAAGCTCATCCCATTCTATACCTAACCATTTATAACCTTCCAATTGTATTTCATAGAATTTTTTCTTCGCAAGCTTGGGGTTCGTGTCCTCAAACCTAATAATGAACTTTCCTTCATACTCCTCTGCATAAAGATAATTCACTAAAGCTCCCTTGGCATGGCCCAGATGCGGATAACCACTCGGTTCCGGTGGGAATGCTGTGACAACTTTTCCTTTTTCGGCGTTTTCCAGAGCAGGCAGGCCCCTCTCTTCCTTGGCCTCCACTTCCAGCGAGACTCCTCTCTTCTCGGCCTCTTTTTTCTGTTCTTCTATGCTCATTTTGTTTACTTTTTTCACGATCTTGTCTATGACTGGCTTGATTTCCTTTATTTTGTTTTTGATTTCGGGGTCATGTGAAATCAGGCCTCCGAGAATTGAGCCGGCGTTTGCCCTGCCCTCGTGAATAAGGGAGTTACGCAGGGCCAGTTCTAAAATCTTGTCCTCTAAATCCAATTTCATGTTAGAATGTTTGTAATCAAGAAATAAAAAAGCTATGTTTTTGCGAGATATGCTTTCAATAGTTTCTCGCTTGGGAAGAATATCGGACTTGGAGTCTCGTTTAGTGGAAACCATCTCCATTCCACGATTTCATCGGGTTCCATGACTTTTGGTTCCCCTTCAAAATCCCTGCAAAGGAAGCCTATTGTTATGAAGTGGGCTTCGCCGGATATGTCGCTGCTTACGTTTATAATCTCCAGGTCTTTCTTATCTATTTTTATTCCTGTCTCTTCAATGACCTCCCTGCATGCTGCCTCCTCTGGACTCTGGCCAAAATCAATCTTGCCGCCGGGCATGGTCCATGTCCCTTCTCCATGAAGTGCTGAATCGGCCTTTTCAGGGTCTTCGTGCCTCCTGCCCAGAAGGACCTTGCCGTCTTTAAGAATCATTATTCCGATTCCTGCTCTCGTAATTTTTTCCATAATTATAATAGAAAATCCGGAGTTAAATAAATTTGACAGAAAGTAGTATTTTAGAAGCCACGTTCTTCAGATAGTTCATCTACACGTTTTACAAATTTCAAGTATTTCGGAAAATCGTTTTCTGTCATGTCATTAATATACTCTTCATATTTGTCGTAACCATCTTTGTATCCTATTTCCTTCAGAACTTCATCTATAACTTGTGTTCTGCCCGCTAGGCGTTTTGCTTCCTTTTCATCTGATGTGGCTATAGGCTTGCCTTTATCAAAAATTGTTACCATTTTATCACCTTTGTTCCATTATAATTATCTCTTATATTTTTTCAAATCGGTTGATTCTTTTGTCCAAGGAACTGGTATATCTTTACGACCCCATTTTAATCTCTCGGCTAAATAACATTCATTTTTTGTATAAGCTCCCTCTTGTTCTTGTGAACATCCTAATTCCTTTACTCTTTTTCCAAAGGCATGAGCATATTTTGCTTCAGTATATTGAGCACATGATGCAGCTATACAAACTGCCTGCCAAGTTTCTTTTGATAACCATTCATGGTCTCTCCAAAAGGCAGAGTTTGCATCGTCTGTAATCATTATTAATTCTGATAACGTCAAATCTTCTGGTTTAGGAAGCTGTTCTGGTGTCGTTCCTTGCATAAAAAAGTATCTTCCCACCCAAGGCTGGTTTCTGTTAGGAACTTCAGCTCCAGAAAGAATAACACTCAATTCTTTTTTATCCAACTCAACTATTTCTGGTTCTGAAAGACCTATAAGATTTAATCTTCTAAAATATTCATCTCTATAGAAGCTTGTTTCACCCTGAGATAGGTATACTAATTCAGAAGTCATTACATTTTCTACGCTTGGTTTTTCTCTTTGTTTTTCCAATTCTTTTTCCCTTTCTACTTGACCTTTTATGATACTATCCAATGTATTATCGATGTCAATGCCTTGTTCCTTTAAAACATTTAAAGATTCATTTCCAACATGTTCTTTAATAAATTTTTTTCTTCTTTCAATCTCTTTGTAATTATCAGTCATTTTATCAACTATTCTTTCTCTATTTCCTTTAGTTTGGACTCTAAGAAATCTTTAAATTCTTGGAATACTTTCTGAGTTTTGAAATATGCTGGTTCGTCTCCTTCTGGATCATATTCCCTTCCTAAATCGTTATCATGCACCAAGTAGGGTGCCCAATTAAATGGTTTTGAAAGATAAGACTCCAAATGACTTTTTTGTAACGACCCTGTGTACCTTAAATAAGTTTTGGGTTCTTTATTTAATTTACTATTAACTTTCAAACCACGAGTAAACAATTTTTTATCCTTTTCCCAATCATCTCCAGCATATAAATAAAATGTTGGACCAGAGTTATCCTCATAAACATGCAATTCCTTTCTAGGTATATTTAATTCAGTAACCGCCGCTGTATCGTTCCAGAAAGGGTCGACTTTACCTTGAACACGACAGAACCATAGTCTAAAATCATCACCTTCTATCGTATCAACTTTTTTATACGAATCACTGGGACCATAATAATGAAATTTTACATTAATTCCTGGTACATCAAAATTTCTTTCTTCAAGTGCTCTAATAATATAAAGAGTGGTTTTGTCGAAAGGAAATTGTCCAACCGACGGACGAAGAAATCTTGGATTTGCAGGTTTGTTTTTTTCTTCATTAATGCTATTTAATGCAGCACCTATGGTTCCCATCGCAGCTAAATTTCTTCCAACATCGGTTTTGCAAAGGTCTTCTAAAGTCTCTCTATCTCCAAGTAAATTTGGTAAATCAAGCCAACTTTTTTGCGATTGTTCTTTATTATTCATCTTATCACCTATCACTATTAAGTAACGAAAAGTATTTAAACCCTTAACATGGATGCAAAATTCGACAATTAACAGGCATAATTTTTTATATCTGAAGCCCCAATATTATATGTATTTGATACGCCCCCGTGTCAATTCTGTGTTTTCTCATTAGAGGAAGTGCTCAAAAAATAAAAAATTTTTAAGATTTGGAAATCGTATTTCCAAACTTAATTTAAAAAAAATTAAGAGGTGGTTGAGATGTTAGGTAGGGAAATTGATGAAATACCTGAAGATTATTTCGTTAGTATGGGGAAAAAAATAATAAAATTTTATAAGAATTTTAATGAAGATTACGTATAAAGATTGTTATGAAAGATAAAAAACAGAAGGTTTACAAACTTCTTAAGAAAATTCCTAAAGGGAAGATTTCTACCTATAAGGCCGTCTCTGTGGCCACTGGTATTCATCCGAGAGCCGTAGGCATGATCCTTCATGTAAACCCTGATCCCATTGGCGCGCCCTGCTACAAGATTATCAAAAGTGATGGCAGTCTTGGCGGATACGGGGGAGCGGGTGGTGTAGAGAAAAAGATAGAACTTTTGAAAAGAGACGGGATAGAAATCAGGAATGGAAAGGTGGATTTGAAGAAGTATCTGCATGAATTTTAACAATTAGAAATAAAAGCTACTCTATCACGATTCCGCAGTAGCCTACCAGAGCGTTTATGTCTCTTGAGATTTCATAAGAAGTTGTGTAATCCAGTATGGTCCCTTTGGTGGCCCGGTCTTTTACCGCGTACAGCATGGTGGCTATCGCGGCGCGTCCGCATATTGTGGCCCTGTATTTCTCTATTATTTCCAAGAACCTTTCCGGTGCAATGTCTGCCACTGCCTTGGCAGCCTCCAGGTCAACCTTCTCCATAAAACCAAGCACATTTCCGGGTCCGCCTGAGACCGGCGTGTAGCCGTAGCTCTCACCGAAGTGTGTGAAATCAGAAGAGGCAATAACAACCGTATTGCCGATAACGGAATCCCTTATGGCAAGTCCTATATCCTTGTAGGCTTCCAGGCTTGTATGACCTAGGCATATGGGAACGAAATTGACAGGAGTGAACATGTACTGCAGCCATGGCAGCTGCACTTCTATTGAATGCTCCTGCGTGTGTGCATGCAGGTCTTCTTCAAGGAATTTGCTTTTTTCAAGAATTTTCCTTGCAAGCTCCGATTCAATTCTGCAGACACCAAGAGGAGTTTTCCATATCCCCTCGCACATTATCGATGCATTGGCACCGAGACCCATGTGATTGGGGCCGATTATTACAAAAGTCGTGTTTTCAAGAAGGGATTTGTAGGCATGAGCCTGCGTCTTCCCGCAGTATATGTATCCGGCATGCGGAGAGACCATACCGAGCACGTTTCTCTTTTCAACTTCCCCGACCCTTCTCATGAACTTGTCTATTGTGGTTCTCAAATCAGAAGAGCTTCTGGGATAAAAAGCACCGAGAGCAACAGGATTTCTGATTATCAAAGACACACCCAGAGGTAATTGGGTGTTCAGGTTAATAAATTTACCGAAAAGAGGGGATGGAAACATTTAAATAATATTCACTACCATATAATAGTTATGAATAGAATCGATGCAGAATATTATTCTTTAGAGTTAGATGATAAATTTCATGTTGATAATTTCCAAATGAGTGAAATCTCTCCTTGGAATGCCATTATAGAATGTAAGGAAAGGGTGGAAAAAACAAGACAAGCTTATGCTCTAGGTACAGGTAATATATTCGCATTTGTAAGACCCACCACTGATGAAAATGAAGGAAAAACTGTTCTGGTTACGAAAGATATTCAGAATATAAAAAACATGGCTGCTCAAAATGTTTATATGGCACACAAAAGAGGATGTGTACATGAAAATGTTTCTGATAAATTTTACAAAGATAATGGCCATAGTTCAGAATCTGTTTTGAACAGAATCCTCAGGAACCCAGCAATAGAAAACCACATGGTAGACCTTCTCGCAGTATGTGAAATAGGGAACCACGATTATTGTCTGTCTCTTTTTAGAAGGGAATGGCTTGGAGGACCTATGCCAAAAACAAATATAGAAAAAGCCTTCAAAGTGGATGAAAAGATAAAGCCATATCTCCATTAATCTCAATTTTTATTAATTACAAGCCCTAAATATACACATGACTTCTTGGACTGACAAATATATGCCTAAAAAACTTGCGGAAGTTGTGGGGCAAAAAAGAGTAACTGATTTTGAGAACTGGTATAAGGAATGGAAAAAAGGTGGAAAGGCGGCGCTTCTCTGGGGCAAGACAGGTAGCGGAAAGACTGCAGTTGTTTACGCTCTGGCCAAGGAAAAAAATCTGGAACTGATAGAGATAAATGCAAGCGATGCGAGGAATGCCCAGAGCATAGAGGAAACTATTGGCCATTCAACAAAGCAGATGAGCCTTTTCAACCGGAAGAAGATAATACTCATAGACGAGGTTGACGGGATATCAGGAAGGTCTGATAAGGGCGGTGTGGGAGCGTTGATAAAGGTGGTAAAGGAAAGCAAGTTCCCCGTGGTACTGACAGCAAATGACGCATACAACCTGAAACTTCGTTCTCTAAGGAATTATTGTGAACTTATAAAATTTGGCTCGGTTCACCTGAACAGCATGACCAAAAGACTTGGAGAGATATGCGAAAAGGAAGGGATAGAATGTGAGCGCAGCCTTCTCAAGAGGATAGCGAGGGAAACAGGCGGAGACCTGAGGTCAGCAATAAACGATCTGGAATCTCTGAGCAGGGGAAAGAAAAAATTGGAAGAAAAGGACCTTAAAGTCCTGGGTTACAGGGAAAGTAAGCATGACATTTTTGAGGTGTTGAAGGTTATATTCAAGACCAGTAACATAAAAAATTCCATAGAAATTATGAGAAACGTTGACAAGGATCCGGATGAGATTTTCTGGTGGCTGGAGCAGAACATAACCACAGAGTATGAGAATCCGAAAGAAATAGCAAAGGCTTTCAATTACCTTAGCGTGGCAGACCTCTTCAGGAGCAGAACCAGAGTAAGGCAGAATTGGAGGTTTAAGAAATATATGATAGACATCATGTGCGGTGGCGTGTCCATCTCGAAGAAAGAGATGTATAGAAAGTTCAGTCCGTATAGGCCTCCGAAAAGACTGGCCATGTACGGTTCCACCAAGACTTCAAGAAAGCAGGTTAAGGATATCTGCGAAAAGATGGGGGAGCAGCTGCATGTTTCATCAAGGGTTATAATGAAAGAGTACTTCCCTGTGTTCAGGCTTATTTTCAAAAACAAGGCATGGAAGGAAAATATACAGAAAGAATTTAATCTGGAGAAAGAGGATTTAAAAATTATCACTGGTTAGCTGCTTTCCAGAGTAAAATTATCAAAGATGTTTATATTGGCCGAGGTCATGTTCATTTCTATTTCTACATCAGCAGGCAAAATAGCTGGACAAATCGTAGTCAAGTTGGTGATATCTAATTCCACTCCCTTTGTGGCAAGGTAATTCTTTGTCATAATTTTTATCTCCTGAAAATCTGCAGCAAGCTCCGGGCACGGCTTGTTTTCAAAGGTCCTGTTTAGCTGGTCTTTTATGTTCCAGAACCAGAAATCCTCCTGCCTTGAATAAGGTTTGCTCAAATCTATGTCAGAGAAACCGGATAGAAGAGCCTGCAAACTCGATAGAAATGTTATTATAAACATCAGGGATATGAAGAAGAACTGTCCTTTAGAACGTGACAACCTGTGCATGTGATACATCACCAATTTTAATTATTCCTTTTTTATTTACAAGTTTTTCTTTAACCAAAAAATCTATTATTTTGTTTCCAATTGCGTTTATTATGGTGGCATCCTTTAAAATTTCCCTTAATTCGTCCTCTCCGCAATCATTTCCACCGTAAAAATCCTCATTTATCTCAAAAATTATCTCATTTTCAAATTTTTTTCCCAGAATATCCTTGTCACAGACCGCGACTAATGTGTCCTTGGGCGTTTTAAAAATTTTATAGGAAAACATTGTTCCAACTCAAATCCTTTTAACAAATCTTTTCGACCCGCAGGCCTCGCATTTCATCTTCAAGATGCCCTCCTCTTCAATCAGTTTGGTATCGGGCTTGCCGCAAACCGAACAGAAAACATAATTTTTTGCATAAAGTTTTATTTTGTTGTCTATCTTGTCCTTTGTGAATTTTCCAAGAAAACTTACCCTGTTGCCGTCAAGACTTCCGGGCGCTGCCAGTTGCTTGGAAAGAAATTTCAGAAGGTGTCTGGAGTCGCGACCCAACCCGCTGGATATCTCCGAGAAGTTGGTAACTATTGTGTTGTTGCCCTGCACAAGAACCTTGGCCTCGGAAATTTTGAACCTTCCTTCGGTTGTAAGCTCTTTTGAAATCTTTTCTTCTGCCCTCTTCAGTAAATCCTTGTAATCCATCTTCACCCCTCACTAAATAAAAGGTTTGTTCCAAATTTAAAGGTTAAATAATTTTCTGAACTAATACTATGCGTGGGTGGGAAATATGGTCCAGAATTCGGATATTAAAACGGATTTCAAAACTCTGAGAATAACATTTGACACTCCAGACAGGAAATACAACTGTAAGTTCTACGACAGTATTGGTGGGATTGTTACCGTGAAGAAAAGGCAAAAGAAGTTTATGGCAACACAGAAAGGAAAACGATAAGTTGGGAAGACCTGGATTGTACCGGATGCTCACAATGTATTGAAATAAAAAAAGAACACAGAAAATTCTAACTGGTCAGACTTCTCCAGTTTTTCTTGTAGTGATTAAACTTTTTCCCGAAGACTTCTTTCGGGGTTATTTCTATTCCAAGGGATTTCAGTTTGTCCTCGAGTTGCCTGTATATCTTTTCCTCGCCCCTGCTCACAAGTTTTTCCAGTTCTATTATATAGCCGTAACCCTTTGTGTAGTCGAGGGTAACCTTTATACCGTTCCAGTTAAACCTTTTTCTGTCACGGAACCATTTTATTTCAACTTCATAGCCCAAAACATTCAGAAGTTTTTCAAGTTTATCAAAATCTTCCCTGTCAAATTTTATCTCAATCTCCTCTCTGTGCTTGTCGTGGATTTTTCCCTTCTTGAGCCAGAGTTTTGCATAAGTATCGCACTTCTGAATACGCAGGTCGGTCGGACCGGAAAAATAATAACTAATCTGATTATCTTCGCCAAGGAATTTAGCATTCTGTTTCATGTAATCTAGTAGCTGGTTGAACTGCTCTTCGGTTATAAAACTTCTTGCCTCTATCTCTATCACATTCAGTTCTTTCATATATTTCCTCTTGCCCTCTCTGCATCCAGTATCCTCTTTATTGCCAGAATGTAAGCAGTTATCCTCATGTCTATCTTTTTCTCAAGGTGCAGGTTGTAGACTTTCTGGAAATTGGCTTTCATAAGTTTTTCCAGTCTTTCCTCAAGGTAATCCTCCTCAAATATGTTGCCTGTCTTGTTCTGAACCCATTCAAAGTAGCTTCCTATTACTCCGCCTGCATTCGCGAGAATGTCCGGTATAACTTTTATTCCTTTTTCGTGAAGTATCTCATCTGCATCGCATGTCACTGGACCGTTAGCCAGTTCAAGTATGTATTTTGCCTTTATCTTTTCTGCGTTGTCTTTAGTCACCTGGTTTTCAAGTGCAGCCAAGACCAGAAAATCAACTTTTAGTTCAAGTAATTGTTCGTTTGTTATTTTTTTCGTATCGTAATTCACGACAGACCCTGTCTTGTCCTTGACTTTCTTTATTTTGGATATGTTCAAGCCTTTCATCTCGCAGATCCCTCCCTTGCTGTCGCTCACCGCAATCACCTTGAAGCTGTCGTTGTGAGCCATCTGGGCAAAGTTATAGCCCGCGTTGCCAAATCCCTGCACGGCTATGGTGATTTCTTTTTTATTCATCTTAGAAACCATCTCCTTGAATATTATGTAACCTCCAGCTGATGTGGCGGTCTTCCTGATTCCACATCCCTGAAGACTAAGAGGTTTTCCGGTTATCATACCCGGCTCGTGTTTTCCCTCAATTTTTTCATATTCATCAAGCATCCATCCCATTATTTCCGCGTTCGTGTAAACGTCAGGCGCGGGCACGTCCACATTCTCGCCAAGAACATCATGAAATTTTCTTATGAATTCCCTGCTTACCTTTTCCAAGTCTTCTTTTAATATTGACTTGGGATTTATCCTGACACCGCCCTTTGCTCCGCCGTATGGCAGACCGGCAAGTGAGTTCTTCATGCTCATCCAGAAGGCCAAACTTTTTACTTCATCTTCAGAAACATCGGGATGATATCTTATTCCTCCTTTTCCTAGGCCCAGAGAATCATTATGGACTATTCTCCATGCGTCATACTTCTTTCCGTTTACCTCAAGTTCCTCTTTTTTTATTCTCTTGAAAGACTTGAGTATCTTCATCTCCACTTGATTTAGATTCATAATTCCGGAAACCTTGTTTAAAATCTTGGATATGTTTTCAAAAACCACTTCAACCAACCTCCGATATTAATTTATAAACTGATGCTGCAGCAACTGAACCTTCGGCTGCTGCCGTTACGGCCTGGTCAAAATCATTGCCTCCCGTCGTTACATCTCCAGCAGCAAAAAACCCTCTTACGTTCGTGGACATGTCTTCCTTCACTTTTATTCTTCCGTTTTCCACGGTCTCCACCCCGACATTTTTTGCAAAATCAGAATTCGGAACGTGACCAAACTCTACAAAAATTCCGTTCAGTTCCAGCTCACTTTTTTCCCCTGTTTTTGTATTCTCTATTATAATCTTTTCTACGAGTTTTTTCCCCTTTATTTCATTTATCACGGAATTGAATATTGTCTTTATGTTTTCTGTATTTTCTATCTTTTTTACAAATACAGGAAAAGCGCGTAGTTTATTTCTTCTGTAGACAATAAAAACTTGCTTTGCAAACCTTGACAAAAGAAGTGCTGCCATGGCCGCGGAATCGCTTCCGCCCGTGACCGCCACCGTCTTGTTCCTGAAAAACGCCCCGTCACAGGTTGCACAGTAACTGACTCCTCTTCCCACGAAATTTTTTTCTTCTGGCAGACCGAGTTTTCTTTTCGTTCCCCCAAGAGCATATATAAGAGACCGTGATTCGTAACTGCCGTGGTCTGTATCCACTATAAAGTTATCTCCCTGTTTTACTATTTTGATTATTTCTTCCCTGTGTATCTCAACTCCGAGTTCCTCTGCATGCTCCACGAATTTGTTTATCATTTCCATCCCGGAAATATGGACAAATCCGAGATAGTTGTCAACCTCGTCGGCCTCGGA
The DNA here is from genome assembly GCA_023133195.1 of Candidatus Aenigmatarchaeota archaeon. Classification (GTDB taxonomy): domain Archaea; phylum Aenigmatarchaeota; class Aenigmatarchaeia; order PWEA01; family JAGHBM01; genus JAGLWW01. Next base: position 1,746 of record JAGLWW010000005.1, on the reverse strand, counting down.
GATGGCCCCCGCTTCTTTTCCTATTACTATCAGGTTTAGGTCATATCTCTTGCAGTACACAGCCGCGGAAAGTCCCGCGGGTCCGGTTCCCAGAACAATCACATCGTAAACCATTTTTTACCCCTACATATTTTTGTCAAGCCATGCTCTAATGTTAGGTTCAGGTTGTGCACCAACAAACTCATCAATTACTTTTCCGTTTTTGAACATCTTTACAGCAGGTATCCCCATTATGCCGAATGTTGAGCTTGTATTTGGACACTGGTCCACATTGGCCTTTGCCAGAATAAATTTTCCTTTGTAATCCCCTGCAATCTTTTCCAGAACAGGTCCAAGAATCTGGCATGGCATGCACCACGAGGCCCAGAAATCCACAACAACGGGAACCTCTTTTGATTTTTCTATAACTTTTTCCTGAAAATCAGCATCTGTCACGTCCATCTTAACACCCCCCAAATATGCATTAATAGTGATTATTTGACTTGGTCTTTTATATAATTGACCTTTAAAAGTAAACGTCTTCTTCCTGGTTTTCCTTTATTTCCGGAAAGAAATAAGCCACTTTGAACCTCATCCTGCTGCCCCAGAATATGTTCTCTATTCTACAAGGACCGAATTCTTTGAGTGTCTCAAAGACAAAGGTCTTTGGAATCCTTGCCACTATTTTTTCGGTTATATGTCCCTTTGCAAGGTTTATAAGCTTCCGGAGGCTCGGCTCCGTTTCATCCAATCCGTATACATGGTTTGTCTTGTCCTCGCTTATCCCACTCCAGTCCGGGTCAAGTACCGCCACCTCGGCCTCCAAATTCCTAAGGAGTTTTTCGTCGAGTGCGTCTCCAGCTATGAATTTTATCTTATCTGTCACACCGTAAAGTTTAGCATTATGCCTCGCGTTCTCTATATTTTTCTCATCCTTATCAACTGCGTAAACCTTATTCATAACTTTGGCCAGCTGGACCGAGAGCATCCCCACCCCGCAACAAAGCTCCACGCAGGTTCTGAAAATAGAAAGCTGTTTGGCTATATGCCTGGCAACCACTTCAGGGCAGCTCAGATAGTAGGCAGTCTCATCGGCCCTTATGTCCCTGGAGAACTTGTTTTGCATAAGAATATTTGCCCAAGAAAGGCATAAAAAGATTAGCTCTCATATCTAGTCTTGGTGTTAAGATGAAATTCGTGGATTTGTTGTGGGAAAAGCAAAAGGAACATATGAAAGAAAGAAAGAAATATTTCTGCAGATTTAATGAATTCAATGAAATGTTCGATTATTTTGAAAACGGACAGACGGTTGCTCAGATAGCCTGCGGAACCACAAACGAGGATTTGTTCAATACAATGGAAAGGGTTGGTAGAGGAGGAAAGGTAATTCTGATAGAACAATACCCAAGTTTTATTTATGATAAGGTTGCGAAGGCTATCGGGGAGGAAAATCTTCCGGAAAGCAAAGAGTTTTATCAGACAGAGGAAGGAACTGCACAACTCCAGAAACTTTTGAAAAGTGCCAACGTCGAAGCCTATGTGCAACATTTACCTCCCTACTCAGAGCAAATAAAAGATAGTTCTTTGGACCATGTAATGGCTATAAATGCTGCCTTTGAGTTAATGGCAATAGAATACCCTCATGGAAAACCGGCAGATGTTAAAGGTCTTGTCAATGAAACATACAAAAAATTGAAGCTGGGTGGAAGCTTTATGATACAGGGACTGATGATAGATGACATTGACATGTTTAACGTATATGTTCGC
>JAGLWW010000049.1 GCA_023133195.1 Candidatus Aenigmatarchaeota archaeon | reverse complement strand
AGAGGGAAGTAAAGTTGTTTTTCAAGCGGTAGGCTCCGTTGTTGTAGGATGCGTTTATCTCATCTGCTGAAAGCGCGCGGTTGTATATGCGGACTTCATCTATTGAACCGTCGAAATCAAAGTTCGGGTTCCCATCCCCCTGCTTCCCTATATAGAAATTGGGATCATGGACGTAAGTTATATTATCCGTATGTGAACCTCCGGTGGCAAGACTTGCTTCCCAATCATCAACATAAAATTTTTGGTTAGTGGCGGATTTGGTTACGACTACTTGATGCCATTGATTATCCAATACATCCACACCTGTAGTAGAGGAGGTTCTCCATGTAGTTCCCATCCAAAAGCCGAAAAATAAATTGCCGTTGGTACTTACTCTAAGCATGTAATCGTCTCCCATGGAAGCTACCTCTGCGCCGCCTGAATCTGTATTGGCAGCTTTTATCCAAGCGGTGATGGTTAAAGTGGAATTTGGTTTAAGAGAGCTGTCTCCTGCAATTTGAATATAATCGTTGTCTCCGTCAAACTCCAGACCTTTTCCGTATTTTCCTGTTGTTATGTTATCTAAACTTACTCCGCTGAAGTTTCCGAAGTTGTTGTAAGAAGAGTTATCAAAGATTCCTGTGTCGTTGTAGTATTCGAAAGACCAGTAACCTACCAGGCTGTAGTTCCAGTCAAAGAAGGCTGAAGTGTTTGAGACATCCGTTATCGTGGTATTCAGGTAAACGTAGTTATCTGAAGTGACATTTCCATCTGGTGGAGTCGGATCTTCCCAAGCTATGTTTGGGGGTGTTGTATCTTCATCAGTCGTCTTAAAACTATATTCATCTGATGTACTCCAGTCAAGATTTGTGTTGTTAGCATAAACTTTCCAGCGAATTGTACAACCTATTGTTGAGTTTATGACATGTGTTACATTTGACCAATCCTCATACCCACTTAAAGAACCACTTGTGATGTTTTCAAAAGAGCCTGTGCAGTTATCCAAGGAAAATATATATCCGACCAACTCATAACCACAGGTCCACCTCAGCCTGAATTCCACGGGTTCTCCCGCCAGGGTTGAATTGGTTGAGTTATCCCAATATTCTGGTGGATCAGGAGCAGCTCCTAGTGAAAAAATGCTTGATAAAATAAAACTAAAAACTCCTAAAAGCAACAAAATCCATAAATTCTTGCCAAACACCATATTAAAATATTGTTTTTCAAATAATAAAACCCTTTTAAAGCATGATGGTAAATGCCGTGAAACCTATTGCAATAAAAACTATCAGATGTTTGAGTCCTGCTAGGATGGAACCCTCCGACATCTTCCCTATTGCCAAACCTGAAAAGAAGCCCTGTATTATTATCAGGTTCTGGAATATGTCCTTATATTTAAGTTCTTCTCCTGTTGGACCCATGCCCATTTCCGAAGCTCCCCCGAAAGCAAGTGTCGGCATAAGGAACTTCTGCAAGCCTATTATCACAGCCAGGAAAACAAAATAAATTACGTAACCGGTGAGTATCTGCGAGTAGACATGAGACTTTCTTTCCTCCCTTATCTTTTCTATTTCTCTTATACTCTCCCCCACTGATTTCAGGACGTCCGATATGTTTCCACCGCTTCTATGCGTCTCTATTATTGTGGATACTGTCCTCTTCAGAACACGACTGCGTGATTTTTTTGCCATTGATTTCAGAACCTGATCAAAGGGTATTCCCCAGTCTATCTGACTTGACATCTTCTTTATGTAAGGAGAAAGCGCACCGTAATCACTTCTGGAAGTGGATTCTATTGCCTGTGGTAGAGTCATTCCGGATTCTACCCCGCTAACCACGTCATTCAGGAAATTTGGGAAATTGGACTCAATTTCTCTTAAATTCCTATATTCTTTGTATTTTATAAGAGTAGCGGGACCCAAAACCAGTGAAGCTCCTGCAAGGTTGAGTATTGTGAAAATCTGAACTAGATCCTGAAAAAAGAAGAAGTTTACGGATATTATGGTAACCCCGGCTATAAGTGAGCCTAACACAAAGAACTCTCTTTTTTTTGATACTATTAACCAATCTTCTACACTTTTTCTAAAGTTTTTTAACTGCATGTTATCACTACATTTGTTCTGGTTGTGTAAAGTGTATGAACATTATAAAAGCGATGTTTGTGGCTGGTATGACAAGATAAATGCCCATATTCATTATGTCTGATATTGACATGCCTTCTATGGTGCCTCCGACCACGTTCATAATTGCAAGTATTGATATAAGGAACAGGGGAGCCGCAATCATGACGGCCGTATAAAAATCTGCATATGTAGAGAGAGCCTGAAGGTGTTCTTCCCTTCTTATCCTGTAGATAAAGAGGGCTTCACTTGATTTTACTTGCAAATAGCTCTTCAGGTTGCCTCCTGTCTTTATTGTGGAGAGTATCCCGTACAGCAGCTCCTTGAAATCTTTAGAAGGAACATTTGAAGCAACATTTTGGATTGCAGATGTTATATCCTGACCAAAGACTTCCACATTCCTTATAATTTTGGAGGCCTCCTTGCTTATCTCCCCGTATTCACCGAATCCTGACAAAAGTTTAAATATTATTTTTGGCGGGACGCCGGATGTCGCTATTGCGGACATATGATTTATTGCAAACGGCAGGTTAAAATTAAGGTTTCTTTTTCTTGAAAACGCCTTCTGATAAGGATAGTAGTAAGCAAGAGCAAAGACTGAACCGGACACACCAAATGACAATAACGGTGTCAAAAAAACTGAGTAAGAGTAAAAGGAAAGGAGTAAACAAACGAAAGGCAGGGATATGAAATAAGACAAAAGTGATATGAAAAAAATTATGGAAATATAAGTTCTTGATAAGATTTTTATTCCTGATTCACTTATTTTTTTCTTTAGTGATTTAAAATTACTTGAATACTTGTCAGCAAGTCTACCAAAAATAATTACAGCAATTTTTTTAAAATTCAATTTCGGCAACGGGTTCACCCTGTATTAAAGACTTTTATTTCATCCTTCGGATAGACTACAATTCCTTTTTTGGTTATGTTATAGGGGTGTATCTTTTCTGAGTGCATAGAACCCCTCATCTTCCATACATAAATTGCCCTGACAAAACTGGCCTCTCTAGGCACCCTGTAAAGGACAATTACATCGTCAGCGACATGTTCTTCAACCCCGAATGTGCTCAGCATTTTGGGATTTTCGGTGGGAATTTCCGAGGTAAGGATGGATGTACAGCCAGACCTTTTTAACATTCTTCCTATATTGAATATTGAAGCCCTCAAATCTGAAGTATTTTTTATGTTTAGGCCAAGACCTGTTATGCTGTCTATGACAACGCGCTTTGCCCCAATCTCATGTATGTTGTTCTCTATAAGACCAAAAATGTCTTCTATGTGTAAAGGGTCGTACTTAACAAAAGTCATCATTCCTTCTTCTTCATACTTGTCAAAATACCACCCGAAATTTGTCATATGTTTTTTAACGTCTTCCGGTCTTTCTTCAAAGGAAATAAAAACTCCCGGAGAATTAAAAAACCTGATAGAATTATAAAGATACTGGCACGCCATTATGGTCTTGCCTGTGCCAGCGGGACCTGTAAGAAGAACCAAATCCGACGGCATAAATCCTCCATTCAATATTTCGTCGAGGCCCGGTATATTTGTCTTTACTCTTTCCTCCATAAACAATCCCACTTATTAGGTTTTTATTTTATTTCTTTTAAAACTTCTTCCGGGCTTATATGGTAACGCGACACTATCTTACCGACTTCTTTCCAGTGGGTTATATCTTTTTCAACCATCCATTTCAGTATTTTTTCCCTGTTATCTATTTCCCTCCTTACATCTACCAGAGACAAGCCCTTTGACTGGGATATCTTGTTTAAAGTGAAGTTCCCTTCCCCTTTTTCGAAACTGTCTTTGGAAGAAATCCATCTGAAAACAGAAGATGCTCTCACCGAACCGTTCAGGTCCACAGACTGTATTTCTTCAATACTTTTTATCCTTCTTGCAGATTTTCCTTTCTCTTTTGCATGAGTCAATGTCACAACCAAATCAAGAATTTCAACAAGACTTGGAGAAAGGTCTATAGGAGGTGACTGCAACCTTTTTATAACAGTAGAAACACCTGCCGCGTGCATTGTACCCAGAGAGGGGTGACCCGAAGCCATCCCCTGAAACATCACTGAAGCCTCCTTGCCTCTTATCTCTCCAACTACAACGTAATCCGGATTCTGTCTGAATGACTCCTTCAAAAGATCGAACATGGTCACTTCTCCATACCTTTTTCCACTGGTTTCCATGGCACCGAAACCCATTCTCGTGACAGAAGGTATCCAGTTCTCATGGGGAAGCTGCAGTTCCCTTGTATCCTCTATTGAAACTATCTTGTATTCGGGCGGTATAAAAAGGCTTATCGCATTAAGCATCGTTGTCTTGCCTGTTGCTGTTCCGCCGCAAATTAACATGGAAACTCCTGACTCTATGCAGAACCACAGGTAAGCCATAACATCCACTGAAACTGTTTTTAATTTTATAAGGTGTATTGGTGAAAGAGGTTCTGCAGTAAACTTTCTTATTGAAAACGTTGGTCCCTTTGTGGTCACGTCTTCTGCAAGAGAAGCCTGTATCCTGCTTCCATCGGGAAGAGACCCGTCAAGAAGAGGTTCTGCATAACTGATGTAGCGTCCGCACCTCTCTGCAAGTTTTACAACGAAATTTTTAAGTTTTTCATTATCATTAAAAACAATATTTGTCTCTATAGAACCAAGTTTTCTATGTACAATATAAAGCGGAACCCCCAGACCGTCACATGATACGTCCTCTATGTAAGGGTCGTGCATTAACGGTTCTATCTCATTGAGTCCGACAAAGTCCCTGTAGATGTAATACATTATTTTGTTGTAAGAGACATTATCCAAAAAAACTTCTATCTCTTCCAGTATGGATTTTACCTTTTCCTCCACGTATTCAAAGGCCTTACCTGTTTTTTTTATTGATGAAAGATGTATGTCAACTACCTCTATCAAACTCTCTGTTATATTATCGTAAGTCTTCCTTTCCTCCTTGTTTAAATTGGGCTCACTAAGCCTGTAGACAAGCCTTTCTTCGCTCTCGCTCCATTTTATATTGACATAAGAAAAAGGCTCCATCAGGGAATAAGTGACTCTAAATTTTTTTACTTCCTTGATTTCTGGAAAAATTATTAGCTTATTAGGAACTTTCATAATGAACTTCAGAACTTTTTTATCTTTCGATTTCTCTCTTAAAGCTCCTCTTAAACTTCTTATTTTTTCTGCAATGCCCATTTTAACCCCTATCTACTGCTTCTTCTCACAACATTGTGGAATCTGGCACATTTGGGGCATATATATTGTTTTTGCTGGACAGTGTGTATGTTCTGTCTGCTTAATTCCTTTCTTAAAAGCGGGTCTGTGATGCGAAAACCCCTTCTTCTTGTTATGCATTTCCATCTAGGAATTTTGGTGCCGCAAAGGCTGCATCTGACCGTACCTTCTCTTCCTCTCTCTTTCGTGTGATCGTATCCTCTCTTGTATGGTGCTTTTGCTTTTGGAATGTATATCCCCTCCTTTATTATTAGATAAGGTTATTAAATAAATTATTAGAAGCATATATACTTTACGTGGGTAGTTTTTTTCACAGGTGAAAAAGGTAGTTTAAGTGTATGAATTCATAGAAGATCTTACCTCAGATGTGATGTTCATAGCCGAAGCTCCAAACCTCGCTTCCCTTCTTCAGGAATCAAGCCTGGCCCTGTTTGATGTGGTCTGCCAACGCGATGCCGTGCAACCAAAGGAATCCGTGGAAATCCGTGCAGAAGGGAAAACCCCGGAAGAGCTGCTCCACGAATGGCTGTCACAATTATTGACAGAATCTGATGCCAACGAGCTTTTCTTTTCCAAGTTTGAAATAAAAGTCTCAGAAAAAGATGGTAAACTCGTTGCCGAGGGAAAAGCTTTTGGTGAAAATTATTCCC